>NZ_JBEXWT010000031.1:0-94589 GCF_040629945.1 Kitasatospora sp. NPDC005856
CCCGCGCCGCGGCCCCGGCCGCCGCCACCCCGGCGCCGCCCGCGGCCACGCCCGCCGCGGCCCCGGTCCCGGTCCCGGCGCCCAGCGCCGCCGACCCGGCACCGGAGGCGCCCGCGGCGAGCCCCGAAGCCGAACCGGCCGCCAAGCCCGCGCAGACCCCGCCGCCCGCCACCACCCGGGCGCCGGAGTCCGGCCCCCCCGCGCCCAGCAGCCCGAAGCCGCCGGCGTCGACCGGCACTCCCCCGGTCGTGTCCCTGCCGACCCTGCCGCCGCTGCCCACGCCCGACATCCCGGCCGTACCGACGCCCACCCTGCCGCCGCTGCCGACCCCGACCGTCACCACGCCGGTGCCACCCGTCCTCAGCGACTTCTGGGGCAACTCGCTGCCGGTCCTCAAGCCCGGCAACAACCGGGTCCCGCCGGCCGGGCCGAACATCCGGCAGAAGGGCAGCGACAACTTCTGGCAGCGCGACGGCGGCTGGATCGACGGCGACTACCACCCGCACGCGATCACCGTGCACGCCCCGGCGACCACCGTGATCGACCTCAACCGCGGCTGCGAGTCCTTCGACGCGGTGGCCGGGGTGGACGACGCCACGCTCTCGCCGGGCAGGGTCGTCTTCTCCGTCCAGGGCGACGACGGCAGGACCCTGTGGAGCTCCCGCGCGCTGGCCGTCGGCGACGACGCGGTGCCGGTGCACGTGCCGCTGGCCGGACAGAAGACGATCAAGCTGGTGGTCACGCCGGTGAACGGGATCTGGTCGGCGCTGAACGTCGCGGACTGGGCCCAGGCACGCTTCCGGTGCTCGTGACGGACGCGCGCTGCGGGCGGTCATGACGCAGGCCCGCTCCAGGGGTGCTGGAGCGGGCCTCGGGTCCGCGGTGCCGGGCGGATGGCGGCAGGCGGGGTGGCGCCGGGCGGACCGGCCGTCAGATGGCGCAGGAGCCGTCCGCGCAGGCCTCCCCGGCCGGGGCGACCTGCACCGGGGCGGGACGGCGCTCGCCGATCTCGGTGGCGACCTGCTCCAGCACCTTGCGGAAGGTCTCGGCGTCCTGGCCGCCCTGGACGGCCCACTTGCCCTCGAAGACGAAGGTCGGCACGGCGCTGATGCCCAGCTCGCGGCCCTCGGCCAGCTGGGCCTCGACCTCGGCGGTGCCCTCGTCGCCCGCCAGGTAGGCGGCCACCCGGTCCCGGTCCAGCCCGGCCGACACGGCGACCTCGGTCAGCGCGGCACGGTCACCGACGTCGACGCCGTCGGTGAAGTGCGCCTTCAGCAGCGCCTCCTTCAGCCGCCCCTGGACGGCCGCGCCGTACTCGGCCTCGGCGAGGTGCAGCAGGCGGTGGCCCAGGAAGGTGTTGGCGTGCAGCGCGGCG
Source organism: Kitasatospora sp. NPDC005856 (assembly GCF_040629945.1). Taxonomy (NCBI): domain Bacteria; kingdom Bacillati; phylum Actinomycetota; class Actinomycetes; order Kitasatosporales; family Streptomycetaceae; genus Kitasatospora; species Kitasatospora sp. NPDC005856. The sequence goes on from NZ_JBEXWT010000031.1 coordinate 1,376, forward strand.
TCGAAGTCGTACGTGATGCCCTCGGAGAGGCCGAGCTCGGCCACCCGCGCGTCCATCGCCACCGACTGCGGGCCGTAGCGCTCGGCCAGCCAGGCGCGGTGCGGGCTCGCGGTCGCCGGAGCGTCCGGGACCAGCTGGTACGGGCGGTAGACGACCTCGACCCGTTCCTTGCCCGGGAAGTCCGCCAGGGCCTGCTCGAAACGGCGCTTGCCGACGTAACACCACGGACAAGCGATGTCGCTCCAGATCTCGACCTTCATGCGGGGGTGCTCCAGGGGCGTCTCAGGGATGTGTACGAGATGGGTGAACGATGAACCATCTCGGTACATTCCCGGCAGCCCGGTCCCTGGAGCGGGTCAGGCCGCGGGCGGCGCCGGGACCACCAGCACCGGGCAGGCGGCGTGGTGCACCACCGCGGAACTCACCGAGCCCATCAGCAGCCGGGCGAAGCCGCCGTTGCCCCGGGTGCCGATCACCAGCGTGTGCTGCCGGGTCGCCGCCTCCAGCAGCACCTCGATCACATTGCCCAGCACCACGTGCAGCGCCAGCTCCCCCTCGTACGGCGCGGGACGCTGGCGCTGCACGGCGGCCACCGAGCGGCGCAGCCCGTCCGCCATGCTCTCGACCAGCGTCTCCACGCTCTCCTGCACCAGCTCCGCCATCCCCGGCGGGTAGCCGGCCGGCGCCGGGTTGACCACGGCGAGCACGTACAGCGGCAGCCCGAACAGCTCGGCCTCCGTCATCGCCCGGTCCAGCGCCCACAGCGACCCGTCCGACCCGTCGCACGCCGCCAGCACCCCCGGCGGTCGCCCCGTCGGCGGCCGCCCGAGCACCGACAGCACGACGGGCACCTCCCGCCCCGCGCTCCCACCCGCCACCGCGCACCCTCCTCGCCCCGGATCCACACCCCCGCCATCATCACCGCCCCGCTGACCCGCACCCGGCAACCGCGCCGCAGGGGCACGGTGAGGGGCGGGCGGCGGCCCGGGACCTGCGGGGGGCGCGCGCGTCCGGGCGGCAACCGGGCCGGGGGCGGGGTGGCCGTCAGGGGGTGAGGGCAGGGCGGCGGGGGGTGGGGAGGCCGGTCCAGCAGGCGCCGTGGCGGCGGGCGCGGAGGCGGCGGAGCCAGAGTTCGGTGGAGACGAGGTCGGCGAGGCCGGCGAGGGCGGCCGGGGAGAGGGGGGTGGCGGGGTCGGCGGCGTGGGCGAGGCCGGCGCGGACGGCGGGGAGGTCGATGAGGCCGGCTTCGGCGAGCAGCGGGGCGTCGAAGAGTTCGGCGAGGCCGTCGGCGGCGAGGCGCAGGCCGGCCCGGGCGGGGGCGGTGCGGTCGGGGCGGGGGCCGCGGCCCCAGTCACGGGGCAGGTCGGTGCGGCCGGCGCCGGTGAGGACGGCGTGCAGGAGGGCGTGCCGGGCGCCGGGCTGGAGGCGGACGTCGTCGGGCAGCAGCCGGGCGGCGCGCACCACCTGGTTGTCGAGGAAGGGCGCGTGCAGCCGCTGGCCGGGCTGTTCGGTGGCGTGCACGAGCGTGCGGAAGGAGCGCGCCTGGCGGTAGAGGGCGTGTCGGGCACGGTACGCGCCGGGGTGTTCCTCGGGCGCCGGTTTGCGCGCCGCCAGGCGGAGCCGCAGCGCGACCGAGGAGAGCGCCTCGTCGGAGAGCCAGCGGGCCGCCGGGCCGGGCACGCACCAGGCGAGGTCGACGGCCGAACGGGCCCCCGCCGTGCCGCCGCCGTCCGGGACGTGGCGGGCGGTCAGCCTGGCGGCCGCCTCGTCCAGCGCCTCGGCGTAGCGGACCCGGGAGAGCCGGTGGGCGGCCCGGAGCACGGTGAGCGGGGTGCGCAGCGTGCCGGTGAGGACGCCCGCGGCCGCCCGGTCGACGCCGGCCAGTGCGACGACGGGGGGCAGGAGTTCGCGCGACCGGCCGGTCCGGACGAGGTCGGCGAGCCGGGCCGGGTGTCCGTCCAGGACCTGGCGGGCGCCGTAACCGGTGAGGTGGTCGGTGCCGCCGGCGCCGAAGCGGGCCTCGGCCCGGGCGGCGGCGACGAGTTCGGGCCCGGGTTCGTCGGTGAGCCGGCCCGTCTGCGGGTCGGCGCCCGGCCCGGCGTACGGGAGGGTGTCCGGGCCGGGATCGAGCACGGTGTGCCGCAGCCTCGGGGTGTCGGGGGCGAGCGCGAGGCCGACCGGGGGCTCGCTCTCGCCGAGCGTGACGGCGGCCAACTGTTCGGGGGCGGCGGGTTCCCGGGCGGTGGCGCGGGCCCAGGAGCCCTTGACCGCGCCGCTCCTGGCCCCGGCGGCGGCCACCCGGGCCGTCGCGGTGGCCGGGGGCGCCGGCGGCAGCGGGACGGCGGCGGCGAGCAGGGCGACGGTCGCGGAGGCCGTTCCGTACGAGAGGTCGACGCCGAGCCGGGCCCGGCCGGCCGGGTCGAGGGCCGGCGTGCTGGTGCGGACCCGGGAGCGGACGGACTCCAGCAGGGCGCGGGTGAGTTCGCGGACGGCGGGCGCCTCGTCGCGCGGCTGCTCGGCGCCGGCCGGGGAGTCGTAGCCGGACAGGTACGGTCGGCCGCCGCGGATGCCGAGCACGTGGCCGGGCGGCACCCGCTGGACGCCCAGGTACGGGGTGTCGGCGCCGAGTGCCTCGGGGGACTCGGGGCAGGCGAGCCGGGCGGCGAGGTGGCCGGTGTCCAGCGGGGCGCCGACCAGGTCGGCGAGCGGCAGGGCGGCGGTGGCGTACGCGGTGCCGCCGGCCCACGGGGTGTGGAAGACGGGCTGGGCGCCGGCGAGGTCGGTGAGCAGCAGGGTGGAGCGGGTGCCGGAGCGCAGCACGACGGTGTAGCTGCCGGGCCAGGTGGTCAGGTGGCGCACGGCGCCGCCGCGGGCGGCGGCGAGGCCGGCGGCGAGTTCGGCGTCGGTGGCGCCGCAGTGGCCGAGGACGGCGAGCCGGGAGGTGGCGGGGGTGTCCTCGATCCGGTCGGGCGCGGTGGGGCCGGTGCTGACCACGGCGGGGGCGCCGGGGCGGAGGGTGACCAGGCGGATCTCCGCGGGGCGCCAGTCGCCGACGGCCCAGAGCGGGTCGGGCCCGGTCCACAGCGGGCGCGCGGCGATCGGCTCGACCCCGCCGCGCACTTCGTGCGCCGGGGCTTCCGCGCTCGGCACACCCGTGCACCAGCCCGTCAGCCACCGCATCGCGCCTCCACCGGACGAGGACCTGCATCCGTGCGGCGCGTTCGCCGCCCGCCGGGCGGCCGGGTGGTGTGCCGTGGCGGCCCGCGCGCGTCCCGGCGTGCCCCCGCAGCTCGACGCGCCGTCAGGGACATCGTGCCACCGCGGGGCGTCACCGTGGCCGGTGTTCCGGGTTCCGCTCCTGTTCGGACGGGCCGTTCGGAGCGGCCGTTCGACGGGCCGCCGGGGCCGGGCGGGCGGGCGCGGGCCCGCTCCGGACGGGGGCCCGTCCGGTGCCCGATCACCGTGGGTGGGCAAGTTCCGTGCGCTGGAGGGGAGTTCGATCCGCCCGGGACTCCGGGGGGCGGGCGGGCCGGGCCTCCCCCTCCCCGGCCCGGACCGCCGGCGAACGCCTTTGGCATGGGCATCGCGAGATGGCCGAAAGGCATCGCCCGGCCCGGGAGGGCATCCGCATGCCCTCCCGGACTTCACCACCGCCCGCGGGGATTGAGGCGGCGGCATCCCCCGGCCCGCCGGGTCCTCGACGGCAGGCCGACCCACGACCACCAGCGAATCGCCGACCAGCCGGTCGGGCCAGGGGGCACGGCCGGGCGCACGTGTACACGGGACCGGAGCACGACGCTCCGGCGCGCGGCACGGTCGGCCGGATCCGAGCGGTCCGGACCAACTCCGGTGCGGCACGGCCGAGTGCGCGATCCCGCCATCCGGAATGCGACCTCTTAACCGTCGGAACGCGTCCGACTACGCTAGGTACAGCAGCTACGGCCCGGTGCCGCCCGGGCCCCGCGCACAAGGCCGCAGGAGGTGCAGCCGCCACCATGACCGTCAGCCCACGTGGACCGAACGAACGGCTCGGCACGCTCCTGACCCTCGCCCAGATCAGCAACGCCGGACTGGCCCGCCGGGTCAACGACCTCGGCGCCCAACGCGGGCTGACCCTGCGGTACGACAAGACCTCGGTGGCCCGCTGGGTCAGCAAGGGCATGGTCCCGCAGGGGCCCGTCCCGCACCTGATCGCCACCGCGATCGGCGGCAAGCTCGGCCGGCCCGTCCCGCTGGAGGAGATCGGCCTGGGCGACACCGACCCGGCGCCCGAACTCGGCCTGGCCTTCCCGCGCGAGGTCGCCGACGCGGTCCGCTCGGCGACCGACCTGTGGCGGGTCGACCTGGACCTGAGGCGGGGCCCCGGCGGCGGCCGCTGGAGCGACAGCCTGGCCGGCACCTTCTCGGTCGCCGCCTACGCGACGCCCGTCTCCCGCTGGCTGATCACCCCGGCGGACGGCTCGGTGGCCCGCGAGGTGCCGCGCTCCCCCACCGACACCTCCTCCTACCGGGTCGGCCACTCGGACGCCGCCAAGCTCCGCGAGGCCGCCCAGGAGGCCCGCCGCTGGGACTCCAAGTACGGTGGCGGCGACTGGCGTTCGTCGATGGTGCCGGAGTGCCTGCGGGTGGAGGCGGCGCCGCTGCTGCTCGCCTCGTACAGCGACGCGGTCGGCCGGGCGCTGTTCGGCGCGACGGCCGAACTGACCAGGCTGGCCGGCTGGATGGCCTTCGACACCGGTCAGCACGAGGCCGCCCAGCGCTACTACATCCAGGCGCTGCGGCTCGCCCGGGCCGCCGCCGACGTCCCGCTCGGCGGCTACGTGCTGGCCTCGATGAGCCTCCAGGCGGGCTACCGGGGCTTCGCCGAGGAGGCCGTCGACCTCGCCCAGGCCGCGCTGGAGCGCAACCGGGGCCTGGCCACCGCCCGCACCATGAGCTTCTTCCACCTGGTGGAGGCCCGGGCCCAGGCCAAGGCCCGCAACGCGGCGGCGTGTGCGACGGCGCTCGGCGCGGCGGAGAGCGCACTCGAACGGGCACGCGCCGGGGATCCCGATCCGGCGTGGATCGACTTCTACGCCTACGACCGGCTCGCCGCCGACGCCGCCGAGTGCTTCCGCGACCTCGGAGTGCCCTCCAAGGTCCGGCAGTTCACCCGCGAGGCGCTGGCCACGCCCACCGAGGGCTTCGTCCGCTCGCACGGCCTGCGGCTGGTGGTCTCGGCGATGGCCGAGGCGGAGGCGGGCAACCTGGACGCCGCGGTCGCCGCCGGGGAGCGCGCCGTCGAGGTGGCCGGCCGGATCTCCTCGCAGCGCAGCCGGGAGTACGTGGTGGAGATGCTGCGGCGGCTGGAGCCCTTCCAGGGTGAGCGCCGGGTACGGGAGTTGACCGAGCGGGCCCGGGCGGTGATCGTCGCTCCGGCATGAGCGGACGGGACCGGCGCGATCCGGCGGTAAATGGGGTGCGCCCACGGGAGGGGCCTGGCTAGGGTCTCTCTCGTCCAGGTGCGCAGGCAGAGGTTACTTCCACTCTTAATGGGCAGGTCGCGGGTTCGAATCCCGTCATCGGCTTCGGTCCGGTGTAGCTCAGTGGCCAGAGCAGCTACGTCACCTCAGCCGCCTTCGATCTCTGGACACCTACAGGTGAATAGTTCGTCCGCACCTCCCGGTGCGACGGCGGCGGTTACTTCGGTCGAGTGCCCCCAGCGGGGCGCGTTGAAGCTGGGTTCCATCGACCGCGGCCGGCTTTGATCTCGGGAGGCAGCGCGCTCCGGAGTGCCCGGTGCGCAGGCGGGGGTTACTTCGGATCTTGGTGTTCCGGGTTCAAGTCCCGGGCGTGCCGTGCGCGAGTGCGGCCGCTAGCTCAATTCGGTAGAGCACAAGGCATACACCCCCGCCGAGGTCGGCCGCCCCGCGGCCGGCACGATCTCGGGCACCCCGGCAGCGGCATGCCTCCCTCCCCACCGACACCAGCAGGCCGAGGGAGGCTTCCGCATGTCCAGGTTCAACCTCCGCAGGACCAAGGCGAGTCCGAGCTCGCCGGTGCTCACCACCGGCCGGCGCACCGTCAACCACAACGGCGGCCCGGGCTTCGTCCGGGACCGCAAGTCCGAGCTCTTCCTGCTCGCGGTGGCCAACATGGTCGGCCAGGACACCTTCCACGAACGCGGTGGCGAGCGCGACGACCGCTACACCGCACTGGTGCGCGAACTCGCCGTCGCCGACCCGGAGTGGACCGTCGGGCTGCTGCGCTGGCTGCGCTACGGCGCCCACATGCGCACCGCCGCCCTGGTCGGCGCCGCCGAGTTCACCCGCGCCCGGCTGGACGCGGGCGCCCACGGACACTCCCGGCAGGCCGTCGCGGCGGTGCTGCGGCGCGCCGACGAACCCGGCGAGCTGCTCGCCTACTGGACCTCGCGCTACGGCCGGGCGCTGCCCAAGCCGCTCAAGCGCGGTGTCGCGGACGCCGTCCGGCGCCTGTACGACGCCCGCTCGCTGCTCAAGTACGACACCGCGGGCAAGGGCTACCGCTTCGGCGACGTGATCGAGCTGACCCACCCCTCGCCGGCTCCGGAGAAGGAGTGGCAGGGTGCCCTGTTCGCGTACGCGCTGGACCGCCGGCACCGTCCGGAGGAGGCCGTCCCGCCCGCGTCCGACCGGCTGCTGACCGCCAACCGCGAGCTGCTGGCGCTGCCCGTCGAGGAGCGCCGGCCGGCGGTGACCGCCGAGGACGGCGCCGAGCGGCTGGCCGCCGCCGGGCTGACCTGGGAGGCGCTGGCGGGCTGGCTGCAGGGGCCGCTGGACGCGGCCTCCTGGGAGGCGGTCATCCCGTCGATGGGCCCGATGGCGCTGCTCCGCAACCTGCGCAACTTCGACCGGGCCGGGGTCTCGGACGCCGTCGCGGCCGAGGTCGCCCGGCGGATCTCCGACAAGGGCGAGGTGCGGCGCTCGCGCCAGTTCCCGTTCCGCTACCTGGCCGCGCACCGCAACGTGCCCTCGCTGCGCTGGGGGCACGCGCTGGAGACCGCGCTCGGCCACTCGCTGGCCAACGTGCCCGAACTGCCCGGCCGGACGCTGATCCTGGTGGACCGCTCCGGTTCGATGTTCGACCGCTCCGGCGGGCCGACCGAGCTCAACCGGGCGGACTCGGCGGCGATCTTCGGCACCGCGCTGAAGGTCCGGGCCGCCGAGGCGGACCTGGTCGAGTTCGGCACCAGCAGCCGGGTGGTCGAGGTCGGCCGGGGCGAGGCGGTGCTGCGCGTGCTGGAACGTTTCTCCAACCTCGGCGGCACCAACACCGCCGACGCCGTCCGCACCCACTACCGCGGCCACGACCGGGTGGTGATCGTCACCGACGAGCAGACCGGCCCTGGTTCCTGGGGCGGCGACCCTCTCGCCGCCGTCCCGGCCCGGGTACCCGTCTACACCTGGAACCTGGCCGGCTACGCCACGGGCCACGGCCCCAGCGGCGGCGCCCACCGGCACACCTTCGGTGGCCTGAGCGACGCGGCCTTCCGGCTGATCCCGCTCCTGGAGGCCGGGGCCGACGCCCGCTGGCCCTGGGAGGAGTAGCGGAGCCGCACGGGGGCGTCGGTCGGGGGGCCGGCGTCGGTCGGGGGGCCGGCGTCGGTCGGGGGGCCGGCGTCGGTCGGGGGGCCGGCGTCGGTCGGGGGGCCGGCGTCGGAGGAAGGGGAAGGAGCCATCACGGGGGTGTGGCTCCTTCCCTGCTTCCCCACCTCCCCCAGGGGATGCGGCGAGGGCCGGTGAACCGAGCGGTGGCCCGGTGGATGAGCCCGGTCACAGGCCCGGCCGGAGAGCCCCGACAGCCCCGTAGACTCGGGTGATTGTGACTGCCACCGCTCCGATCCCCCAGCCCTCGCCGTCCGCCCGGCTGTCCGCCGCGCCGGCCGCCTACCCCGCGCCGATGTACCCGCACAAGGCCACCGAGGCCCAGCACCGCGAGCGTCGCATCCGCAGCTTCCAGCCGCGCCGGGGCCGGATGACCAACGCCCAGGCGAGCGCCCTGGACCGGAGCTGGGAGACGTACGGCATCCCCATCGACGGCACCCCGCTGGACCTGCCGGAGCTGTTCGACGGCCTGCCGGTGACCCTGGAGATCGGCTTCGGCATGGGCGAGACCACCGCCGCGATGGCCGCCGCCGACCCGGCCATGGGCATCCTCGCCGCCGACGTGCACACCCCCGGCCACGGCAACCTGCTGGGCCTGTTGGAGCGGGACGGTTCCCGGAACGTCCGGACCGCCGCCGGCGACGCGGTGATCCTGCTGCGCGACATGCTCCCGGACGCCTCGCTGGCCGGTCTGCGGGTCTACTTCGCCGACCCGTGGCCCAAGCCGAAGCACCACAAGCGCCGGCTGGTCCAGCCCTCCTTCCTCGACCTGGTGCTGCCCCGGCTCGCCCCCGGCGCGCTGGTGCACTGCGCCACCGACTGGGAGCCGTACGCGGAGCAGATGCTGGCCGTGCTGTCCGCCTCGCCGGAGCTGGAGAACCTGCACCCCGAGGGTGACGGGACCGGCTGGCCGGAGCCCGCGGACCACCCGGACGGCAGCGTTCCGGGCTACGCCCCGAGGCCGGACTGGCGCCCGGTCACCAAGTTCGAACGGGCCGGGATCGCCAAGGGCCACGTCGTCCACGACCTGCTGTTCCGCCGCCGCTGACGCTCCGGCGCCGTTCGAACGGGCGGCCGCGCGGCGACCGGACGGGCGGGAGCCGGACGGCCGGTCCGTCCCGAGTCCTCCCGACGGGCCGCCACCGTGGCCTACCCTGTGCCGCATGGGCAGCCCGTCCGGCGGCGGGTTCCGGACGGGCGGTCGCACGACGGTTCGAGCCGCCGCCGACGCACCGGAGACGGTCCCGAGCACCGGAGACACCCGGACCATTCCGGGGCCCCGGAGGCGCCGGGCCCACCGCCTGCTGCCCCGGCCGGGTGCCGTCGCCGTGCCGGTCCCGGCGGTCGACCCCGTCGCGCGGGCAGGCGCCACCGCCCCCGGGGCCCGGCCGGGCCGCAGCCGCTCGGTGGCGCTCTCCTCGGTCACCGCGACCGCCGTCCTGACCCTGACCTGCTGCGGGGTGCTGATCCTGCACCTGGTCCAGCGGCAGACCGGCACCGTCGGGCTGCTGGTCGGCCTGGGCCTGGCCGTGGTGCCGCTGCCGTTCGTGCTCGGCGCGCTGGCCTGGCTCAACCTCACCGCCCGGGTCCCCCTGAGGCACACCGTGTTCTGCCTCGGCTGGGGCGCCTGCGCGGCCACCACCGCCGCCATCCTGGCCAACAACTGGACGGCGAGCTACCTGACCCGGCACCGGGGCCCGTTCGGGGAACTGCTCGGCGCCGGGATCGCCACCCCGGTGATCGAGGAGACCGCCAAGGCCACCGCCCTGCTGGTGCTCCTGCTCCCGCTCGGCCAGCGGCTGCGCTGCCGCGGCCGCCGCACCGGGCGCCCCTGCGCGCCGCTGCTGCGCCGGTCGCCCGCGCCCCGGAGCCCCCGCCCGCACCCGCGCCGCCCGGTCGGCCCGCACGTCCGCCGCCCACCGCGCCGCCGACCGCGCCTGCGCTCCTACCTGCGGCCGCTGCCCTACCTGCGCCCGGCTCCGCCCGCCGGGACGCCGCACCACCGCTCCCGGCCGCGCACGCTGGCCGCCGGGGTGGTGCTCGGCGGGATGACGGCCTGCGGCTTCGCGTTCACCGAGAACGCCCTCTACCTGGGACGGGCCTTCACCAGCGACCAGCGGCAGCGGCTGGACAGCATCGGCCTCGGCGACCCGCCCAGCCTGCGCGACTTCGACAGCACCGTGCAGACCTTCGTGCTGCGCGCCCTGCTCTCCCCCTTCGCCCACCCGCTGTTCACCGCGCTCACCGGGATCGGCCTGGCCGTCGCCCTCACCGCCGCGCGGCGCTGGCTGGCCCGGCTGGCGGTGCCGGCCGGGCTGCTGCTGGCGATGGCGCTGCACGGCACCTGGAACGCCGCCGCCGACCTCGGCACGGACGGCTTCCTGGTGGTGTACGGGGTGCTGATGGTGCCCTGCTTCGCCGCCCTGGTCGCCTTCGCGGCCTGGGCGAGATGCCGAGCGGCCCGGCATCCGGCGCCCGGCCGGCGGCGGGTCGCGAGGGCGTCCTGAGGAACGGATTTCCCATCTCGGCGACTTCCACGTATTGTTGTGTTCACCGACGCGGGGTGGAGCAGCTCGGTAGCTCGCTGGGCTCATAACCCAGAGGTCGCAGGTTCAAATCCTGTCCCCGCTACTCAGTAGCCGGAAGGCCCGGAGGATTCGTCCTCCGGGCCTTCCGCGTGTCCGGGCACCGGCAGAGCACGGTCCTGCCACGAACCTGTAACAGCGGCCCGTCCCGTGATCGCCTGTCCGAGCCCTGAACCATACTGAGGAAAAATTCATCTCATTGGGGGGCTGTTCGGGCCGCCCGGACAGGAATCACCACATGCTGTCGAAGCGACTGGTCAGCACCGCCGCGATCTGCCTCGTCCTGGCGGCCGGCACCGCGGCGTGCGGCAGCACCAAGAGCGACGGGAAGGCCGGCGACGCCAAGGCGGCCACCACGCAGAAGCTCGACACCGACAAGCTCAGCGCCCAGGAGATCTCCAAGCAGGCCAAGGACGCCCTGGCCTCCGCGACCTCGCTCAAGATGGCCGGCACCATCAACACCGGCGAGGGCACCATGGAGCTGAACCTGGCGCTGGACAACAAGAGCCAGTGCACCGGCACCATGGCGATGCCCGGCATGGGCAAGTTCGAGATCATCAGCGACGGCAAGACCTCGTACGTCAAGCCGGACAAGGACTTCTGGACCAACGTGGGCGGCCCGAACGGCGCCAAGGCCGCCGAGCTGTTCAAGGGCCGCTACCTGACGGGCTTCGAGAACGACCCGTCGATGGGCTCCCTCACCAGCGTCTGCAACCTGGCCGAGTTCAGCAAGAAGATCACCGAGGACAAGAGCAGCAACGAGAAGATGGAGAAGGGCGCCGCGGGCAACGTCAACGGCGTGAAGACCTTCAGCCTGAAGGTCACCGACTCCGACAACGAGGTCACGACGCTCCACGTCGCCACCGAGGGCAAGCCCTACCCGGTGCAGATCGAGCACACCGGCGCCAAGGACGGCAACGGCAAGATCGACTTCAGCGACTTCGACAAGCCGCTGACCATCCAGGCCCCGTCGGCCGACAACACGGTCGACTTCACCAAGTTCCAGGCCCAGCTCAAGGGCGCCTGAGCGGCGGATCCGGGTACCCCGCACGGCTGACACCGACGGCCGGGCGGGGCTCCGCGAATAATCCGTTGCCTCCCTTCAGTGCGCTGCCTAGGCTGGCAGCACACTGAAGGGAGGTGATCCTGAGTTGAGTTACATCAGGATGCGTGAGGTGGCTGCTCGCTAGAGCCGCCCCTGCCTGCGCAGGGTGAGGCCCCAGGCCTCCGGCAGGCGAAATCCATAGCAGTCACCCGGCCCGCGGGCTCACCGGTACATCCCCGGTGCCTCGGCGCCTGGCCAGTGCACGGGCCGGCGTCGCAGGAGCAGCCCGCGGGCCGTCTGCGTTCCCGGGGAGCTTCCGGCACGGTTCCGGAGGCTCCCCGTGGCGTGTCCGGGAGGATCGGCCGGGCGCGAGCCGGACGCCGGCCGGGCGCGAGCCGGACGCGAGCCGGGCGTTTCCGCGACGGAACCGCGGCGCTAGAGTCGGCGCGGGTTCCGGAGCGGAGCGGCGCGGACACAGGGGGTGGGCGATGGCGGGGACACGGCGGCCGGGCGGCGTCGGGGCGGCGCTGCGGACGGCGCAGTGGGGTGCCACCGGGGTGCTGGCCGGGACGGGGCTGGTCGGGCTGCTGCTGTTCGCGCTCGGCCGGGAGCACGCCTGGCAGGCGCTCGGCGGCGGGCTGGTGGTGGTCGGGGCCTCGGTGGTGCTCGGCGGCGCGCTGGGCTTCCTGTTCGGGGTGCCCCGGGTGCGCGGCGCCGGCGCCGGGGCCGGCGAGCCGCAGGGCTCGTACGCGCCGAACACCAATCTGGAGCAGGTCTCGGACTGGCTGACCAAGGTGCTGCTGGGCGTCGGGCTGACCCAGCTCGGCTCGCTCGGCGAGCGGCTGCACGACCTCGGCACGGCGCTGGCGCCCGCGCTCGGCGGGGGCGCGGACGCGGTGCCGTTCGCGGCCGCGCTGGTGCTGTACTTCCTGGTCTTCGGATTCCTGGCGGGCTGGCTGGTGACCCGGCTGGCACTGCCGCAGGCGCTGACCGAGACCGACCAGGCCCTGGACCTCTTCCTCGCCGGGCAGGACCGCGACCGGCACGGCGACAAGGTGGGCGCGGACGACCTGCGGGTCCGCGCGATGCAGCAGCTCGGGCTGCTGGGCGGCAGCGCGGAGCGCCCGGCCGCACTGGCCGGGCAGCTGCCGCCGTCCTCCGGTACGCCGGCCGGGCCGGAGGGCGTGGTGGCGGAGGTCCGCTCGACCGCGCGGCGTTCGGCGCTGACCGCCGACCAGGTGCGGGCGCTCTTCGCGGACGGCTCCGAGGGGCGCCGGATCCAGGCGCTCGCACTGATGCAGGGCGATCCGGCGCTCGCGGACCTGCCGAGCGTGCTGGACGCGATCGAGCACCCGCGCTCGGGCTTCGAGCAGTACCACGCGCTGCTGGCCGCCCGGGGGCTGCTCTCCCGGCTGCCCGCCGCCGGGGCGCAGCGGCTGCGGGACGCGGTGGCGACGCAGCTGGTCGACCCGCGGGGCATCCCGTACGGGTCGGACCGCAGTTGGCTGGCGGAGAAGATCCTCTCCCGGCTCCAGGCGCCGGCCCTCGTGCCGGAGCAGCCGGCTCCGGCCGCGCCGCAGACCCCGCAGGCCCAGCAGGCCCAGCGGCCCCCGCAGCCGGTACCGGTGGTGCCGGCCCAGCCGGACGGGCCGACGGCCGAGCCGAGCGGGCCGGCGGCCGAGCCGAGCGGGCCGGCGGCCGGGGCGGGCGGGCCGGCGGCCGGGGCGGGCTCCTAGTCCTCCTCGACGGCGAAGCGCAGTTCGGGCTGCTCCCAGGGCGTCCTGGGCTGCGGGGGCCGGGTGCCGGTGCGCACGGCTCCCACCTTCAGGTAGAAGTGCTCCGCCGGCGGGTGGGACACGACCTTGACCGAGGCGATCCCGGTCTCCCGCGCGCGGTCGAGCATGTCGGCGATCAACTGCCGCCCCACGCCCAGCCCCTGGGCCTCGTCGGCGACGAACATCAGGTCCAGTTCGGCCGGCTCGCGGATCAGGCCGTAGAAGCCGAGCAGGCGGTCGTCCGCGGCGTCCACGGCCATCCGCACCAGGTGCCGGGCGATGTAGTCGGGTCTCACCCGGTAGCCGTCGATCATCGCGAAGTACGCACCGCGGTAGGCGCCGGAGGCCTGCATGAGTGCGGTGAGCCGGTCGGTGTCGGTCTCGTCGGCGTGCCGGATGGTCGTCTCGATCATGCGGGCGAGTATAGGGGCGACCTGCGACAGTGACTATTACATGACTGGCCGCCGAACCGCCCGGCGACGGTGGTCGGCGGCCCGCAGCACCAGGACCCGCCGGGGCCGGCCCTCCACCGGCCCGGGGTAGCGGCGGACCTCGCTCGCTATCCGGCGCTCGCCGAGCGCGTACCGCAGCGGGCCGAGGTGGCCGCAGCGTTGGCCGTACCCGTCGTTCAGCGGCTGGACCCGGACCTCGCCGTCCGGGGAGGTGACCCGGACCAGCTCGGCCAACGCAGCCAACTGGCCCTCGGGGCCGAAGAGTTCGGGATAGGCGAAGAGCAGGTGACCGCTCAGGGTGAGGGCGAAGGCGCCGTCCGCGAAGGGCAGCCGGGGCAGCGCGGCGGCCACGTACCGCTGCGGGTGGGCGGCCCGGTCGGCGGCGAACAGCCGGAGGGCCCGGTCCCAGCTGCGCAGGTAGCGCTCGGCGCGGTACGGGCGGGGCGAGGGGTAGAGCTGCGGGCGGGCGGCCATCGCGGCGGCCATCGCCGCCCGGGCGGCCACGGCGGCGTCCGCGACCACCGGCAGCGGCAGCGCGTACGCCGGATCGACGGCGATCACCCGGCAGCCCAGCCCGCGCGCCTCGGCGGCCAGGCCGGCCGCACCGCCGGGGCAGTCCAGCAGGGGGCCGGGCAGGGCGGCGAGCCGGGCCCGGGTGAGGCCGAACAGGGCGCAGTACTCGTCCAGCGGACGGGAGGTGACCAGGACGTCCGGGGGATCGGGGGGATCGGGGGGATCGGGGGGAATGCCGACGGCCGCCATCCCGCCATCCGAACACGCCGCCGCCCCGCCCGCATCCGGAAGGCGTCCGGGGTACGGGCGGGGCGGGGGCACCGCGCGGGGCGGGGAACAGTCGCGGGACGGGGCCCGGACGGAGGCTTCGGCCGGAGCCGGGAGGTCAGCGGCCGAGCAGACCCTGGGCGGCGGCCCGGTTGACGTTGGTCAGACCACGCACCAGCTGGGTGGTGAGGAGCACCAGCAGCAGCCCGAGGACGGAGAGCCCGGCGATCTGCCAGGGCGCCTGGACCTCGTACAGGTGCCGCACGCCGTCGCTGTCGTAGAAGTCGAACACCCGGTACCCGTTCCACGGGGTGTAGGCCCCGAAGACCCAGTGGTACAGCGGGTAGAGCGCGAACGCCCAGCCCAGCACCAGGAACACCAGCGTCACCGCGAAGCTGAACACCGCCCAGGGGAACATCACCACCTGGTACAGCACGGCCTTCCAGCCGGCCGCGTCCGCCAGCCGCGCGGTGATCGCACCCCAGCCACCCGGACGGACCTGGCGCACCGGCTCCGGGCCGGGGACGTCCAGGGCCAGCATGCCGCGCACGCGGGCCCGCTCCAGCCGGCCGAAGCCGCGGGCGACGCTGGTCAGGGCGCCCAGCACGGGCAGACCGAGGGCGGTGACGAAGGTGCCGAGGCCGACGCAGAACAGGGTGACAGACACGACGAACCCGGCGATCGCCACCGGCAGGCCGCTGAGCGCGTAGCCGACCTCGCGGTAGTAGTACGCCGAGAACGGCGCCCGCCACGCGGCCGGCCGCCGCCCGGTCCGGCGGGCCCGGGCGGGGCTCGGGTCGTCACCGTGACCGCCCAGGACGTCCCGCTCCTCCGTGCTGCTGCTCATGCTCCCGGCCCCCGGCCCCTCGTGCTGTCGGTCGTTCGTCCCGCTGACGGGGTCCAGTCTGGTGGACGCGCCGACCGGACGGGATCCGGAGGCCTGGCGGATCCGGGGTGGGGTTAACCCCCCTCCGCCCGGACGGACCGCCGCGGACGGATCGCCGCGAGCGGTCAGCCGGCCGCCGGCACCCGGGTGCCCGCTCCCGGCCACTGGTGGGCGAGCAGCGCGTAGCGGAACGACTCGGCCCGGGCGCCGTCCTCGACCACGCCGGGCCGCAGCCCGCCCTCCAGCCGGAAGCCCAGCCCGGTGAGCACCTTCACGGAGGCCGCGTTGTCCACGGCGACCAGGGCGGTCAGCCGGTGCAGGCCCAGTGCGCCGAAGGCGAAGTCGCAGAGCAGGCCGACGGTCTCGCCCGCGTAGCCGCGGCCCCAGCACCCGCGGGCCAGCACGCACCCGAGCTGCGCGCCGCGGTGCCCGTCCAGCGTGAGCGAGGCCTGCCCGATCGGCGTCGCGTCCGCCGGCTCCTCGGCGTCGGCGAGCCTGGTGACGGCGAGCCGGTAGGTGTCCCGCTCCTCGGCCATCGCCTCCTCCAGGTAGAGCTCGATCTGGTCGGCGCAGTCCTCCCGGTCGCTCGGCCCGAAGGGCAGGTGCCGGGTGACCTCCGGGTCGCCGAACAGCGCGTGCAGCGCGTCCACGTCCTCCTCGGTGTGGTGGTACTCGCGGACGGCCAGTCGCGGGCCGGTGAGTCGTACGGGGACCATGGCTGCCGACCCTATCCCCGCCCGGCGGCTACCGTTCGGACTATGAACGACGAAGACCTGCGGCTCGCCCCGCGCACCAAGGCCGCCGACCTGCTCGCCTGGGCGGCCGAGCAGGGCCGCGCGCCGGTGGCCGGGGCGCCGCTGCGCGCGGTGCTGGCGCTGCTGGAGCTGGGCGAGGGCAGGATGCACGACGGCTGGCCCGAACTGACCTCCAACGCGGTGGAGCACCTGCTCTACGAGCGGCTCCACCTGTACGTCCAACCCGCACCCGAGGAGGACCCGCTCGCCTACGGCGACGCCGTCCGGCTGCTGATCGACCACCAGCGGGCGGCCCGACGGCTGAACGCCAAGCGCCAGGAGCGGCTGCACGCGGAGGCCGAGTGGCAGGGCGAGGTCGCGGCCGGGCTGCTGCGCCGCGCCGATCTGGTGACCTGGCCGCGGCTGTACGCGCTGCTGCTGCACGCGCACGGGGCGGACGTCACCGACGAAGCGGCGGTGCGGGACTGGCTGGCCGGTTTCGGCGAGCTCGCGGAGGAGGAGCGGCTGGCCGCGTACGAGGCGCTGGTGCCGGCCGGCTGGCTGGACGAGCCGGACGAGCAGGGCTGGGGCCCGGGCCGGGTACTGTCGGTCGGCATGGCCACGGACGGCGCCCGGCGACTGCTGGAGCAGGGCCTGATGCGGCGCAGCTACCGCAACCTGGCCGAGCTGACCGCGCAGGGGCGGCCGATGCCGGACGAACTGGCCGGTGACTTCGGGCAGTTCGAGGAGGCGGCGGTCGACGCGGCGCTCGACCTGTTCGGCGACTGGACGGTTCCCGGGCTGCCGCGGCTGCTGGTGACGGAGTTCCCGGAGCTGGCGCCGGAGCCGGGCCAGGAGGAGATCGAGGCGTACCTGGCGCAGCTGCCCGCCGAGGAGTGAGACCGCACGGCGAAGGCCCCCGGCCCCGGAGCGGCTGCTCCGGGGCCGGGGGCCTTCGTGCGAGTGCGTCGGACCTCGCGCGCGCGTCGGGCCACTGCGCGGGTGCGCCGGGCCTGTCGCGGGTGGGTCAGGGGTTGAGGCCGCGCTGCTGGAGCCAGGGCTCCGGGTCGACCGGGGCGCCGCCGCCGGGGCGGACCTCCATGTGCAGGTGCGGGCCGGTGACGTTGCCGGTCGCGCCGACCTTGCCGATCTGCTGGCCGGCGGCGACCTTGCCGGAGCCCTTGGTGATCGAGGAGAGGTGGCAGTACCAGATCTCGGTGCCGTCGGGCAGGGTCTCGACGATCCGGTAGCCGTACGAGCCGGCCCAGCCGGCCGAGGTGATGGTGCCCTGGCCGAGCGCGTGGACCGGAGTGCCGGTGTCGGCGGCGAAGTCCAGACCGGTGTGCAGGTTGGCCCAGTAGCGGGCGCTCTGGCCGTAGTGGGCGGAGAGCCGGTAGTCCTGCACCGGGAGGGTGAGGGCGGCGGCCTGGGCCCGCTCGGCCTCCTCGGCGGCGCGCTTGGCCTCGGCCTCCTTGGCGGCGGCCTTGGCCTCCGCCTCCTGCGCGGCCTGGAGCCGGGCGGTCTCCTCGGCGGCGGTGCGCTGGCTGTCGGCCTGGTTCTGGATGCGGGCGGCGAGCGCGAGGCCGGGGTCGGCGGAGAGGGCGACGGGAGTCTCGTCCGGGACCTCGACGGCGGGGGCGGCGGCCGGGGTCGCCGAGGCGAAGCCGGTGGCGCCCAGGGTGGCGGCGACGGCGGTGACGCCGAGCAGCGGGGAGGCTCCGCGGGTCTGACGCGGCATCCGGTGCCGGTTGGTCTCGACCTCCGTGGCGAAGCCCTCCGGGCCGAAGGCCTCGGGGCCGTCCGTGCCGGGGTGGTCGAGGAGCTGGGTACCGGCTGCGAAGCCGGCCGGGTGTGCCGGGGTGTGCGTCGACGCCACGGGAGGCGCGCTCCTTTCCTTCCTTCGCGCCTACCGGGTTAGCTGACGGGTTCGGAGCAGGAAGGTCTCCTACGGCCGGGCCGGGGCCCCGCCGATTCACCCCAAGGAACGTGGTTCCCCGGCTCCCCGACCTGCCCGGAGGCGGGTCCGCGGGATTAGGCGACGGCGCACGGTGCCGTCTGGGTACGGCGTTGACAACCGCGCTGCGTTATCAAACGTTAATCCTAGGAGGCTCCGATTCCAAGCCATCCGTTCGGAGCAGCCTAGGGCAAAGTGATCGGACGTCAACGAACGACACCGCCGAACCGGCCTCCCGTACACAGCCCCATCTGAGTACCGCTACTCATGTGCGCCCCCTCCGGACGGCCGCATCCTGACGCCATGAGCGCACCGATGCAGACCCGCACCACGGCCGCGTACCACATCCAGGCCGTCCTCTCCTTCGCCCTGTCGGCCACCGCCCTCGCCGCCGGGATCGCCTACCTGCCGGTCGGCGGCTGGACCAGGGCCTTCCTCGGGATCGGCCTCCTCTACACCGTCACCTCCGCGTTCACGCTGGCGAAGGTGATCCGGGACCGGCAGGAGTCCAACGAGATGGTCACCCGGGTGGACCAGGCCCGGCTGGAGAAGCTGCTCAGCGAGCACGACCCGTTCAAGGTGGAGGGAGCGTGACCGCTCCACGGCCGACCGCTTGACGGCTAAGGCTATTAGCCTTAGCTTTGTGGCTATCGGCACTCACCGCCGACGTCCCGCACCGGCGGCCCGAGGAGGACCACCATGAACGGCACCATCACCCCGAGCACCCAGTACCTGACCGTTCCCGGCGGCCGGGTCGCCTTCGACGACACCCGGCAGGGCCACGGCACCCCCGTCGTCCTGCTCCCGGGCATGCTCGACAGCCGGGCCGCGTACCGGCACCTGCGCCCACTGCTCGTCGCCGCCGGCCACCGCGTCGTCACCATGGACCTGCGGGGCTTCGGCGAGTCCTCCGTCGCGTGGGACGACTACGGCCCCGCCGCCGTCGCCGGCGACGTCCTCGCCCTGCTCGACCACCTCGGCATCGAGCGCGCCGTCCTCGCCGGGAACTCCTACACCGGGGCGACCGTCGTCAAGGCCGCCGGGGACGCGCCCGAGCGGGTCGCCGGGATCGTGCTGATCGACGCCTTCGTCGAGAACCCGCCGCCGGGCGCCCTCATGCGCACCGTCATGGGCCTGATGGGCGTCGCCCTCGTCCACTGGCCGGCCTCCTGGGGCTTCTACCTGCGTCGGATGGCCTTCCCGGGCGCCAAGCCCGCCGACTTCGACGCGTACGTGGACGGGCTGGTCGCCGCGCTGCGCACCCCGGGGCGCAAGGCCGCCGTCCGCGGGCAGGTCCACGGCGACTCGGCGCCGGTCGGCTGGACGGCCGCGGTGCGGTGCCCGGCGCTGGTGGTCATGGGCAGCAAGGACCCCGACTTCCCGAAGCCGGAGCTCGTCGCCGACCGGCAGGCCGCCGCGCTCGGCGCTCGCAAGGCGATGATCGAGGGGTCCGGGCACTATCCGATGGCCGACAACCCGACCGCCACCGCGGACGCCCTGCTGCCGTTCCTGGCCGAGCTCGGCTGAGCCCCGACCCACCCCGTCCGACCCACCCGACGCCGTACGTACGGAGAGACCGAACCCATGCCCCGCGTAGGACTGACCCCCGGGCAGGTCGTCGACCACGCCCTCGCCCTCATCGACGAGCAGGGCGCCGAGGCCCTCACCCTGGCCTCCGTCGCCGCCCGGGCCGGGGTCGCCACCCCTTCTCTGTACAAGCACGTCAGCGGCGGCCTGGCCGAACTGCGGCGACTGATCGCCGTCCGGGTCACCGGGGACCTGGCCGACCGGCTGGCCACCGCGGCCGTCGGACGCAGCGGGGACGACGCCGTCGCCGCCGTCATGCGCGCCTACCACGCGTACGCCACCGAGCACCCGCACCGCTACAGCGCCCTCCCGCAGGCCCCGCAGCCCGACGACGAGCTGGCCCACGCGGCCGCCCGGCTCGTCGGCGTGATCGTCGCCGTGCTGCGGGAGTACGGCCTCGACGGCTCCGAGGCGATCCACGCCGCCCGCACCGTCCGTTCCCTCGCCCACGGCTTCGCCGCCCTCACCACCGCGGGCGCCTTCCAGCTCGCCGAGGACCTCGCCACCACCCACGACCGGCTCATCGCCATCCTCACCACCGGCCTCCGCACCTGGCCCGCGTAGCAGGCCGGGCCACGAAGGAGTCCGGCCCGCGAAGGAGCCCGACCCAGGGGGAGTCCGGCCCGCGAAGGAGGCCGGCCCGCGCAGCGGGCCGCCCGTGCGCCGCCGCTCGCGCACCGGGCGGCACCCCTTCGGCGACACCGTGCGCACAGGCCCCACACATCGTGGAGCGCGATCCGGCCGTCAGGCTCGACTCCGGCGCTCCCCGCCGTCGCCGGTCAGGCCGCTCCACGGCTCGTCAGGCGGAGGGATCGCGGGCGAACGAGTCCCGATTGACGCCGAATTGACTCGATATTGACGAGATCCGGTCACTTGGCGAGATCCGTTCACACCTTCGTAGGATCATCACCCTAGAATTCGCGGCGTGACGATGACTCAGTGGTCCGTAACGGCAACCGGCGTGCTCGCCGTCCTCGCCCTCGTGGCCGCCGCGCGGTACCGCGCCGTTTCCGTCACCCAACGCCGCCGCGCCGACCGGCTGCACGGCGAACTCCTCGGCCTCCAGGAACAACTGGCCGCCGAACTCTCCCGCCGCGGCGAGGACCTCGCCGCCGTCCAGCAGGAGCAGGAGCACACCGCCTCCACCCAACGGGCCTTCCTCAGCGTCGCCCGCCGGATCCTGGTGATGGCCCACGACCAGCAGGCGCTGCTGGACGAGATGGAGCGCACCCACGACGACCCCGCCCTGCTGGAGGGCCTGCTCAAGGCCGACCACGCGGCCGCCCAACAGGCCCGGCTGGCCCAGACCCTGGCCGTGCTGTGCGGCGCGCGGGCCGGCCGGCACTGGCCGGAACCGGTCTCCCTGGAGGACGTCGTCCGCGGCGCCCAGTCGCGCATCCTGCCGTTCCAGCGCGTGGTGGTGCGCAGCCGGACCGAGACCGCGGTGGTCGGCGCCGCCGCCGAGGCGCTGATCCACGCGATCGCCGAACTGCTGGACAACGCCACCCGCTACTCCCCGCCCAGCACCCAGGTGTTCGTCA
The DNA here is from genome assembly GCF_040629945.1 of Kitasatospora sp. NPDC005856. Classification (NCBI taxonomy): domain Bacteria; kingdom Bacillati; phylum Actinomycetota; class Actinomycetes; order Kitasatosporales; family Streptomycetaceae; genus Kitasatospora; species Kitasatospora sp. NPDC005856. The sequence continues at coordinate 22,340 of NZ_JBEXWT010000031.1, forward strand.
CCCTGATGCCGGTGCACAACGGCGCCGTCATCGAGATCGACGACGGCGGCGTCGGCATGCCCGAACAGGCCGTCGCCAAGGCCGCGGCCGCACTGGCCGGCGGCAGCACCCTGGAGGTCTCCCGGCTGGGCGAGGTGCCGCAGCTGGGGCTCGCCGCGGTCGGCCGGCTCGCCGAGCAGTACGGCTTCCGGGTCACGCTCAGCTCGGCGCCCTCGCCGTACGGCGGCGTGCGCGTCGTCCTGCTGCTGCCCAACGCGCTGCTCACCGAGCCGCTGCCGCCCACCGTCCCCGGCCTCGGGCCGGACGACCGGGCGTTCAACCCCGGCCCCCGACCGGCGTCTCCCGCCGATCACCCCCTGCTGGAGACCCCGCCCTCCGGCCGGCACGCCGCCACCGGAGACACCCCTCCCCCGCTGCCCCGCCGGAGCCACCGGCGCGGCCGCACGGGCCGCCCCGCCCAGCACGCCGCTCCCCCACCGCAGCCCGCGCCGCCCTACCGCTCGGCCCGGGACGCACAGGCGTTCATGGCGATGTTCCAGGCCGGGACCGCCAGCGGCCGGTCCGCCGTCCGGGCCCAGGCCCAGTCCGACCCTTCCCTTCCCGCTTCCCCCCGACTTCCCCAGCGCTCCGGAGAGTTCCATGACCACCACCCCTGATCTCGGCTGGCTGCTCGCCGACATCATCGCCGTCCCCCAGGTCCAGCACGCCGTCGTCGTCTCCAACGACGGCCTGGAGATCGGCCGCAGCGGCGGCATCGCCCGCGACGACGCCGAACGGCTCGCCGCCGCCTGCTCCGGACTGCAGTCGCTGGCCCGCGGCGTCGCGACGGGCTTCGGCGGACCGGGCAGCGCCACCCGCCAGATCATCATCGAGTACGGGGGCGGCTACCTCTTCGTCGTCGCCGCCGGGGCCGGCGCGCACCTGGCCGTGGTGACGAGCGAGTCGGTCGACGCCGGCCTGGTCGCCTACCAGATGCAGGTCCTGGTCGAGCGGATCGGCACCCACCTCACCAGCCCGCCGCGCGTCGACCACGCGGCGGGGGGCCACCGGTGAGCGGCCCGGTCCGGCCGTACGTCATCACCGGTGGGCGCAGCCGCTCCACCCGGGCCGAGCTGGCCCTGGAGAGCCTGGTCAGCGCGTTACCCGACCCGCCGGACCTGCCCGAGCACCCGCTCCTGAACCGTGAGCACCGGCGCATCCTCGACCTCTGCCACAGCCTGCTGTCCATCGCCGAGGTGGCGGCCCACCTGGGGCTGCCGCTCGGCGTCGTCAAGGTGCTGGTCGGGGACCTGTGGGACCTCGGCACCGTGCAGGTGCTCCCGCCCGTCCCGCAGGCCGAACGCCTGCCCGCAACCCTCCTGGAAGAGGTGCTCGTTGGCCTCCGCCAACTCCGCTGAAGCCGTCCCCGGGGCCACCGGTTCCGCCGACGGGCCGCAGTACCTGCCGTCCTCGGTGCAGGGCGCGGTCAAGATCCTGGTCACCGGTCCGTTCGGGGTGGGCAAGACCACCCTGGTCGGCTCGCTGAGCGAGATCACCCCGCTGCGCACCGAGGAGACGATGACCGCGGCCAGCGCGGGCGTCGACGACCTCACCGGTCACCCCGGCAAGACCACCACCACGGTGGCCCTGGACTTCGGCCGGATCACGCTCAACTCGCGGCTCGCGCTGTACCTGTTCGGCACGCCCGGGCAGCAGCGGTTCCGGCCGCTGTGGGACGACCTGTCGCGCGGTGCGCTCGGCGCCATCGCCATGGTCGACCTGCGCCGCCCGGACGAGAGCTTCGACGTGCTCGGCCGGCTGGAGGAGCAGCGCATCCCGTTCGCGGTCGCGGTCAACACCTTCCCGGACACGCCGAGTTACCCGGAGGAGGAGCTGCGCTCGGCGCTGGACCTGCTGCCGGAGGTGCCGATCCTGCACTGCGACGCACGCGACCGCCGGCAGTCCTACGACCTGCTGATCGACTTCGTCGACCACCTGCACCGCAGCTCGATCCTGGAGCTCCAGGGATGACCGCCCCCGAACCCCCCGGCGCTCCCGTCTGCCCGGTCGCCCACGGCGCCGGCCTGCCCGGTGGAATGCCCGGCGGGATACCCGGCGGGATACCCGGCGGCCTGCCCGTGGGCGTCCCGCTGACCCCGCTGTACGGCCCGGCCGTCGCCGAGGACCCGCACGGCCTGTACGCCCGGCTGCGCGAGCGCTACGGGCCGGTCGCGCCGATCGAGCTGGAGCCCGGGGTCGAGGCCTGGCTCGTCCTCGGCTACGCCGAGCTGCTCGAACTCACCCGCAACGAGGCGCTGTTCTCCAAGGACTCGCGCCGCTGGCGGGTGCCCGCCGAGGGCCGGCTGGCGGCCGACTCCCGGCTGCTGCCGATGACCTCCTGGCGGCCCACCCTGCTCAACCTGGACGGCGCCGAGCACCAGCGGCTTCGCCGCGCCGTCTCGGACACCCTCGCCCAGATCGACCACCGCCAGCTGCGCGGCACCACCGAGGCCGCCGCCAACGGGCTGATCGACGGCTGGGGCCCGGACGGCACCGCCGACCTGGTCGCCCAGTACGCGCGCCGGCTGCCGCTGCTGGTCTTCACCCAGCTGCTCGGCCTGCCCCCCGACGCCGGCCCGCACCTCATCCGGCTGATCAGCCACATCGCCGACAGCGGCGCCGAATCGGTGCGCGCCAACCAGGAGTTCCAGGCGGTCCTGGTCGACCTGGTGCGGCGCCGCCGGGCCACGCCCAGCGCCGACCTCACCTCCTGGCTGCTGGCCCACCCGGCCGCGCTGACCGACGAGGAGGCGGTGCACCACCTGGTGGTGATGATGGTCGCCGGGAACGAGACCACCATCTGCTGGACCGGGAACACGCTGCGGCTGCTGCTCACCGACCGGCGCTTCCGGGCCACCCTCACCGGCGGACGGCTGACCGTCTCCGACGCGCTGGAGGAGGTGCTCTGGCGCGACCCGCCGACGCAGAACTTCCCCGGCCGCTGGGCCACCGCCGACACCGTGCTCGGCGGCCAGTACGTCAGCGCCGGAGACATGCTCGTCCTCGGTCTGGCCGCGGCCAACGCCGACCCGGCCGCCCAGGGCGTCTCGGCCGCCGCCCAGGGCTCGCTCGGCGGCAACCGGGCGCACCTCGCCTGGGGCGCCGGCCGGCACGTCTGCCCGGCCCAGCACCCGGCCCGGATCATCGTCGAGACCGCCGTCGAAACCCTGCTGCACCGCCTGCCCGACCTCCAACTGGCCGTACCGGCGGGCGAGCTGACCTGGCGCCCGTCCCCGTGGTCCCGGGCCCTGACCGCTCTCCCGGTGCTCTACAGCGCCTTCACCCCGCCCCGCCCGCCAGCCCTCGAGAGGCCCGCATGGACACCGCCACCGGCGCCGGAACCCCCGCCGAGCCCATCAGACTCGACCCCTTCGGACGCGACCAGCACGGCGAGAACGCCCGACTCCGCGCGGCCGGCCCCGCGGTCCTGGTGGAACTCCCTGGCGGGGTGGTGGTCTGGGCGGTAACCCACCACGACACCCTCCAGTCGCTGCTGGCCGACCCCCGGGTCGGCAAGGACCCCCGGCTCTGGAACGCCTTCCGGGAGGGGCGGCTGCCGGGGGGCTGGCCGCTGCTCAACTTCGTCGTCGTCCCCGGCATGATCACCGCCGACGGCGAGGACCACCGGCGGCTGCGCGGGCTGGTCTCGCAGGCCTTCACCCCGCGCCGGACAGCCGACCTCGCCCCCGCGATCGAGGCCCGGACGATCGCGCTGCTGGACGGGATCGCCGAGCTGGAGGGCGAGTTCGACCTGCGGCGGCACTTCGCCTACCCGCTGCCGATGCAGGTGATCGGCGAACTGCTCGGCCTCGCGCTGGAGCAGCAGGACGAACTGCACGAGCTGTCCGACACCATGGTCTCCAGCTCGGCCACCCCGGCGGCCGCCCTGGCCGCGCAGCGGGGCCTGAACGCGCTGCTGGCCTCGGTGGTGGCGGCCAAGCGGGCCGAGCCCGGCGACGACCTGACCAGCGACCTGATCGCCGCCCGCGACGCCGGCCACCGCCCCGACCAGCAGCGGCTCAGCGAGGCCGAGCTGGTCGGCACCCTGCTGCTGATGCTGGTCGCCGGGCACGAGACCACGCTCAACCTGATCACCAACGCCGTCCGCGCCCTGCTCGACCACCCGGACCAGCTGCGGCTCGTCCTGGACGGGCGGCAGCCGTGGTCGGCGGTGGTCGAGGAGACGCTGCGCCACGACTCCCCGGTCGGGCAGTTCCCGCTGCGCTACGCCACCGAGGACATCGCGGTCGGCGACGTGGTGATCCGGCGCGGCGAGGCCATGCTGGCCTCGTACGCGGCGGCCGGGCGGGACGCCGGGCACCACCCGGACGCGGACCGCTTCGACCTCACCCGGCAGCCCGCCAAGCACCTGTCGTTCGGCCACGGCCCGCACTTCTGCCTCGGCTCCGGGCTCGCCCGGCTGGAGGCCGAGACGGCGCTGCGGCACCTGTTCGCCCGCTTCCCCGGGCTGGCCCTGGCGCCGGGGCGGAGCGACGAGCCGATCGCCTCGTTCGTCAGCAACGGCGTGCGCACCCTGTGGGTGACGGTCTGAGCCGGCCGGTTACCTGAGGGCGGTCCGGGTCGTTCGGCAGGGCATGAAGAAACTCGCCACCCTGGCCGCCCTCACCATGGCGGGCCTCGCCCTCGCCGTCCCGGCGGCCTCCGCCACCTCCCAGACCGCCTCCTCGCCGGACGCCACCGGCGGGCTCACCGACGGGCTCGAAGTCTCTCCCGCCGACCTCGTCCTGAGGACGGCGGGCCAGCTCCCGCTGGTCGGCAAGCCGGCCAACGAGGTCGAGGCGATCGGGACCAACCAGATGAGCCACCCGGGGCTCAGCGGGCACGTCCTCAACTGATCCCGCCGGTCCGGTGGCCGGGCGGCCGGCGGCCGGGCCTCCGGTGACCGGGCGGGCCGGTGCCGCACCCGCCCGGTGACGGTGAACGACCCCGTGGGCTGCCGGCCGACCCCCGTACGGCCGGCCGCCCACAGCCCTCGGCCCTCGGCCCCTGCCCCTGCCCCTGCCCCTGCCCGCGGACACCCGGCCCGCGGCGCTCAGCCCGCGGACAGCCGGTTGAGCTCCGGGTAGCTCATCCCCTCGGCGAGCGCGGTGAACGTGCCGCTCCCGTACACCTCCCGGGCGGCCCGGCGGACCGCCGCGTACGCCACCTCGGCCAGGCCCGGGCCCAGGCTGATCCGGGCCACGCCGAGCTTCGCCAGTTCGGCGACCGCCGGGGCGCCGGGTCCGGCCAGCACGTTCAGCGGCGCCGGGACGGCCGCGACCAGGGCGGCGATGGTCTCCGGGTCGGACACCCCGGGGGCGAACACCCCGTCCGCGCCCGCCGCGACGTACGCCCGCAGCCGGTGCACCGCGTCGTCCAGCCGGCCCTCCGGGGCGCCGATCCCGCGCAGGAAGACGTCGGTACGGGCGTTGACGAAGAGCGGCACGCCGGCCGCGTCCGCCGCGGCCCGGGCGGCCGCGATCCGCTCGGCGGCCTCCTCCGGGGGACGGCCCTCGTCCTCCAGGTTCACCCCGACGGCGCCGGTGGCCAGCAGTGCGGCGACCGTCTCGCCGACGCCGGCGGCGGTGTCCGCGTAGCCGCTCTCCAGGTCCGCGGTGACGGGCAGGTCGACCGCGCGGACCACCTGGGCGGTCCGGGCCAGCACCTGCTCGCGGTCGGCTCCGCCGCCGTCCGCACGGCCGAGCGACCAGGACACGCTCGCGCTGGCCGTCGCCACCGCCCGCGCCCCGGCCTCGGCCACCAGCCGGGCGCTCGGCACGTCCCAGGCGTTCGCCAGCACCAGCGGCTCGCCCGGGCGGTGCAGCTCGCGCAGCAGCCGGGCCTTCTCCCGCCGGGCCCCGAGGTCGTCGGCGCTCACCTGGCGGCCGGGCTCATGCGGGTGGACACGCCGATCCGGTTCCAGGCGTTGATGGTGACGATCAGCGCGAGCAGCTGGGCCAGTTCGGTCTCGTCGAACCGCGCGGCGGCCTCCGCGTACACGTCGTCCGGCACGTGACCCTCGGTCAGCAGGGTGACCGACTCGGTGAGGGCCAGGGCGGCGCGCTCGCGGGCGGTGAACCAGGGGGTCTCGCGCCAGGCCGGGAGGGAGAGCATGCGGTGGTCCTGCTCGCCGTGCTTCCGGGCGTCGGTGGCGTGCATGTCGATGCAGAAGGCGCAGCCGTTGATCATCGAGGCGTGCACCTTGACCAGCTCGGCGATCACCGGGTCGAGGCCCTCCCGGGAGGCCCGGTCCAGGGCGATCATCGCCTGGTAGAAGGCGGGTGCGAGCTTGTTCATCTGCAGGCGCTGCTCGGGGGCGGGCACCGGGGCCCCGTTCGTGCCGGTCGTCCCGGCCGTCGTCGCGTTCGTCGTCATGGCCGCCAGCCTAGGAGTGCGGTGGCCTGCCGTCCTGGTGCGTTCGGCCGTCCGTTCCTTGGGCCACTTCCGGCACACGAACGGGCGTGCGAGGATCGCTGGCAGGAGATCGCCGAGAGGACGAGGTCAGGGGGCACGGTCGTGTGCACGGCGTTCGTGAGCATCGAGCCCGGAGCCGCCGTCCCGGTGCTGCTGCTGTCCGTCCGGGACGAGTACCTGGGCCGAGCCTGGCTCCCGCCGGACCACCACTGGCCGGACCGTCCCGAGCTGCTCGGCGGACTGGACCTCGCGGCCGGCGGCACCTGGCTGGCCGTCGACCCCGGCCGGCGCACCGCCGCCTGCCTGCTGAACGGCTTCGGCCCGCTCGCCCCCACCGACACCCGGCGCACCCGCGGCCGGCTGCCGCTCACCGCCGTCCGGGAGGGCGGCATCGGCCACCTCGACCCCACCCCGTACGACCCGTTCCACCTCGTCCTGGTCCGGGCCGACGGCGCCCGGGTGTCCAGCTGGGACGGCGGACGGCTGGAGGAGCGCGAACTGCCGTCCGGCCTGAGCGTGGTGCTCAACGACGGGCTGGAGGGCCTGGCGGCCGGCCGGACCACCTCCGAGCGGATCCGCGCCCTGATGGCCGCGCGGGCCGCCCACTTCCGCGCCCGCTTCACCGCCGAAGCCCGGCCCGAGCCGACCGGCGAGGGGCCGGCCGAGGCGGCCTGGGGCGGGTGGCTGCCGATCGTCGCCGGGGACGGGCTGGCGCCGGACGCGGACGCCGCCCTGGTCCAGCGGCGGGACTTCGGCGACGGGCGGCTCTGGGGCTCGTCGTCGATCTCGCTGCTCGCCCTCGGACCGGACCTGCTGCGCTACGACTTCGCTGCCGCGCCGGTGACGCAGGACGGGCCGGGGTGGCGGCGGGTGGCGACGGGCTGACGGCCTCGCCTCGGCGGCGGGTGGCGACGGGCCGACGGCCTCGCCTCGGCGGCGACGGAGCGCGGACCGCCGAAGTGCGCGCGGCGGAAAAGGACTTGAACCTGACGCTGCGGGAGGCGGCATCGTGGCGACGGTCGAGCCCGAAGGAGACCGCCGTGACCCGCCCGGACCCCGCGCACCGCCCCCGCCGCCTGCGCGCCGTGCTGACCGTCGCCCTGCCGCTGGCGGGCACCCCGGCCGCGGTGACCGCGCTCGTCCTGCTCGGCGACGCCGCGCACCGGGCCGTCCCGTCCGCCGACCTCCTGGCCACCGTGGCGGCGGCGCTGATCGGGCACCTCTGCCCCGGCGTCCCGCAGCCGTACGGTCGGTGAACTTCCGACGACGGGACTGCCGAACGTCTACATGCGCGTAGTAGCTTCGCGACGGCCCCGGACCCGGGCGGCCGCCGACCCCGAGCGAAGGTGCGCGATGTCCACCCTGACCTACCCGGAAGCGATAGGCGTCGGCCTGCTCCAGGGCGTGACGGAACTCTTCCCGGTCTCCAGCCTCGGCCACAGCATCCTGCTGCCCGCCCTGGTCGGCGGGCGGATCCAGCACGACCTCGACATGACCGCCGAGGGCTCCTCCTACCTCGCCGCCCTGGTCGCCCTCCACCTGGCCACCGCGCTCGCGCTGGTGGTCCACTTCCGCAAGGACTGGGTCCGGGTGGTCAGCGGACTGTTCGGCTCCATCCGCCACCGCCGGGTGGAGACCCGCAACGAGAAGCTCGCCTGGCTGCTCGTCCTCTCCACCATCCCGGTCGGCGTGGCCGGCCTCGCGCTGGAGAAGGCCCTGCGCAACGCGCTCGGCAAGCCCGTCCCGGCCGCGGCCTTCCTCGCCCTCAACGGCCTCGTGCTGCTCGGCGCCGAGCGGCTCAAGCGCGGCGGCACCGGCCGCCGCCGGGCCGGACACGGCACACCCGCCGACCGGCCGGGCACGGACCCGGCGACCGCCTCCGACCAGCGGCTGACCAGGCTCGGCTACGGGCAGGGCGCCTGGATCGGCGCCGCGCAGATCCTCGCGCTGTTCCCCGGCATCAGCCGCTCCGGCGTCACCATGAGCGCCGGCATCCTGCGCGGGCTGCACCACGAGGACGCCGCCCGCTTCTCCTTCCTGCTCGCCACCCCGGTCATCCTGGCCGCCTCGGTGCTGAAGGTGCCGGAGCTGTTCACGCCGGAGAACTCCGGCGCGCTCGGCCCCGTCCTCGCGGGCAGCCTCGCCGCCTTCCTGGCCGGCTACGTCTCGGTGCGCTTCCTCACCAGGTACTTCGAGACCCGCAGCCTGACCCCGTTCGCGCTCTACTGCTTCCTGGCCGGCGCCGGCAGCGCGGTCTACCTGTCTCTCTGAACCAACTCCGCGGCGCCCCAGGCGAGTTCGACCGGACAGGAGCGGCCTGGCGGCGGCCCGGGGCGGGTCAGGCCGTGAGGCCCAGGGCGGCCAGGCGGGTGGGGTCGGTGAGGATGTCCATCGCGGTGATGCGGCCCTCGTGGATGGTGAACGACATGACCGACAGCGGGCGGCCGTCGGCGAAGGACACCACCCCCGGCGAGCCGTTGACCAGGACCATCCGGCCGCCGGCGGCGAAGCGGGCGAAGGCGATCGCCTGCGAGGCGACGTCCGACGCACCGCGGCGCAGCACGCTCGGCACCAGCGTGCCGCCGTCCGACCGGGCCACCACGTCCGGGTCCAGCACGGCCAGCAGAGCATCGAAGTCGCCGGCCCGGGAGGCGCTCAGGAAGGCCTCCACCACCTCGCGCTTGCGGGTGCCGTCGGAGTCCGCGGCCGGGGTGGCGCCCCGGACCCGGCGGCGGGCCCGGCTGGCCAGCTGCCGGGTGGAGGCGGAGGTGCGGCCGAGCACCTCGGCGATCCCGTCGAAGGGCACCTCGAACATGTCGTGCAGCACGAAGGCCACCCGCTCCGCCGGGGAGAGCGTCTCCAGCACCACCATCAGCGCGATCCCGACCGAGTCCGCCACCAGGATCTCGTGCTCCGGGTCCAGCGCCGACAGCCCGCTGACCACCGGATCCGGCAGCCGCACCAGGCCCTCCTGCTCGGGCAGCGGATCCTCCCGGCGGGAGGTGCGGGAGCGCAACTGGTCCAGGCAGACCCGGCCGACGACGGTGGTGAGCCAGGCCCCGAGGTTGCGCACCTCGCCCACGTCGCTGCGGCTCAGCTTCAGCCAGGCCTCCTGGACGGCGTCCTCGGCCTCGGCGATCGACCCGAGCATCCGGTAGGCCACCGCGCGCAGCTGGGGGCGCTCCGCCTCGAAACGCCGGGCCAGCTCGGCCGGTTCGGCGGATTCGGCGGGTTCGGCCGAACGTGCCGAACCTGCCGAACCTGCCGAACCTGCCGGGGAGATTTCCTCACTCACCCTGTCACATCCTCGCGTCGGGATCCGTCGGTCCAGTGACGGACGCTAACCGACCAGGAGGACGCCATGACCACCGCCGCCGCCGCTTCCCCCACCGCCCGCATGAAGAACCCCGCCGTGGTCCTGCCCGACGCCATGCAGGGCGTCCGGACCATCTACCAGGCCGTGTACCAGGGCGGCGTCGACCCGAAGATCCTCGAACTGGTACACCTGCGGGCCAGCCAGATCAACGGGTGCAGCGCCTGCGTGTTCGCGGGCGTCCAGGGCTCCAGGAAGCACGGCGAGACCGACGAGCGGCTGCACGCGGTGGCCGCCTGGCGCGAGGCGCCGTTCTTCACCGACGGGGAGCGCGCCGCCCTCGCCCTCACCGAGGCCGCCACCCGGATCGCCGACCGCTCGGGCAAGGCCGTCCCGGACGACCTGTGGAACGCCGCCGCCGACCACTTCGACGAGGAGCAGCTCTCCGCGATCATCCTGATGATCGGCCTGACCAACCTCTTCAACCGCATCAACACCACCATCGAGGAGCCCGCCGGCACCACCTGGTGACCTCCGGCGCCCGAACAGGCCCGCCACGCGAGAATGGGGCCGTGAGCACCTCCCGGACCCCTTCGCGGACCGCCGCCCGGACCGCCTCCTGGACCACCTTCGGCGGCGACCTGCACCTGGACCTCACCGAGCGACGGGCCGCCGGCGCCGGGCTGCGGGCCGCCCTGGAGGACGCGCTGCGCGAGGCCGTCCAGGACGGGCGGCTCGCCCCCGGCACCCGGCTGCCGTCCTCGCGGGCGCTCGGCGAGGACCTCGGGATCGCCCGCAACACCGTGGTCGAGGCGTACGGCCAGCTCACCGCGGAGGGCTGGCTCAGCTCTCGCCAGGGCTCGGGCACCACCGTCGCCCGGCGGGCCGTGCCGGAGCCACCCCAGGGCCGACGCCCGGCCGCCCCGACCGCCCCGACCGCGCCGAGGCGCCCGACCGCCCGGTACGACCTGATGTCCGGCCGGCCCGACCTCTCGCTCTTCCCCCGCACCGCCTGGCTCGCCGCCGCCCGCCGCGTCCTCGCCACCGCACCGCACGAGGCCCTCGACTACGGCAGCCCGCTCGGCCGGATCGAACTGCGGCAGGCACTCACCCACTACCTGGCCCGGGTCCGCGGCGTCCGCACCGACCCCGACCACCTGCTCGTCTGCACCGGCGTCACCCAGGGCCTCGGCCTGCTCTGCGCCGCCCTGCGGGAACGCGGTGCCCGCACACTGGCCGTCGAGGAGTACGGGCTGCCGCCGCAGCACGCGATCGCCCGCGCCGCCGGGCTCGGCACCACCCCGGTGCCGCTGGACGCGGACGGCGCCCTCGTCGATCGGCTCGACACCCGGGCGGGCGCCGTCCTGCTCACCCCGGCCCACCAGTACCCCACCGGCGCGGCGCTCTCCGCCGACCGGCGGGCGGAGGCGGTGCGGTGGGCGCGGGAGCAGGACCGGTACGTCATCGAGGACGACTACGACGGGGAGTTCCGCTACGACCGGCAGCCGCTCGGCGCGATGCAGGCGCTGGACCCGGAGCGGGTGGTGTACGCCGGAACGGCCGCCAAGAGCCTCGCGCCGGGGCTGCGGCTGGCCTGGCTGGCGCTGCCGGACGCGCTGGTCGAGCCGGTCGCCCGGCTGAAGGCGCTGGCCGACACGATGTCCCCGGTGCTGGACCAGCTGACGCTGGCGGAGCTGATCACCTCCGGCACGTACGACCGCCACGTGCGGCGCTGCCGGCTGCACTACCGGCGCCGGCGCGACCACCTGGTCGCGGCGCTCGCCGAACACGCCCCGCACGTCCGGGTCACCGGCATCGCGGCGGGCCTGCACGCCGTCCTCCAGCTGCCGCACGGCTCCACCCCCGAGGCCGAACTCCTCGCCCGCGCCCAGCAGGCCGGTCTCTCCCTCAACGGCCTCGGCTGGCACCGCGCCACCGACGGCCCGGCCACCGACGAGGCCCCGCCCGCCCTGGTCATCGGTTACGCCACCCCGCCGGAGCACGCCTTCCCGGCGGCTGTCGGGGCTCTGTGCGAGCTGCTGCGCGGGGCGTGAGCGGGCAGGGGCCGCGGCCGGGCGCGCGGTGGGCCGCGGCCGCCGGGGCGGCGACGTGGGCGCCCCGCCGCCGGGGTCGGCCGGCGGGGCCGGTGGGGGGGGGAGGGCGGCCCGCCCGCCCCCCTCGGGGGGGGGGGCGGGCGGACGATCCGGGAGGGGCGGACTACTTACGGCTGCCCAGTTCGAACAGGAGGATGATGAAGCCGGCGAAGACGTGGATGCCGGCGGTGTAGATCACCAGGCGGTGGTAGACCCGCTTGTTGGCCCACTTGCCGGCGTCCATGGTCTTCGGGCCGGCGGCGGTGTCGGCGGCAGCTGCCGGGGTGACGGTGGTGGTGGGATCGGCCATGGTGATCTCCTCCGGGGTGTTCTGACGGCTGGTCAGTGAACGGCGGCGGGGCCGCCGCCGAGGCAGAGTTCGCCGCCGGGGCTCTGCAGCAGGGTGTGGACGAAGAGCAGTTCGACGCCGCTGTCCGACTCCGCGGCGATGCAGTGCGGGGTGAGCGAGTCGTAGTGGGCGGAGTCGCCCACCCCGAGGTGGTGGACGCGGTCGCCGAGGGTGACCCGCAGCGCGCCCCGCAGGACGTAGAGCCACTCCTCGCCCGGGTGGACCCGGACCACCGAGTCCTGCACGCCCGGCGGGACGTGCACCCGCAGGGCCTGCATGGCGCGACCGGGGGCGCCGGCCCGCCGGTAGCCCCAGCCGCCGGCCCGCCCGGGCTCGATGGCGCCGCCGCGGACGATCGGGTCCGGCTCGGCCAGGGTCTCGCCGAGCAGGCCGGAGACCGAGGTCCCGTACGCGCGGGCGAGGCCGAGCAGGACGGGCAGCGAGGGCTGCCGGCGGCCGGTCTCCAGTCGGGACAGATAGGCTGGGGAGAGTCCGACCCGCCCCGCGGCCACTTCCAGCGTGAGACGGCTGCTGAGCCGGTGCTCACGGAGACGGGCGGCGAGGCCGGCGACCTCCTGGTCGTCGAGCTGTTCGCCGGTGGCGGCGGCGCCGGTGGGGCTGCTGGTCATGTGTCCAGTGGACACCCGGCGTGCCGCACGGGCAAGAAATTTGCCTCAGAGGCAAAGGCCTCCGGAACCCCGCCCCGCCTCACGGCCGGGGGATGTTCCGCAGGTTGCTCCGGGCCAGGTCGATCATGCGTCCGACGCCGCCCGAGAGCACCGTCCGGCCCGCCGCCAGTGCGAAGCCCTTCAGCTGGGCGGCGGTGATGTGCGGCGGGATGGACAGCGCGTTGGGGTCGGTGACCACGTCCACCAGGGCCGGGCCCGGCCGCTCCAGCGCCTCCGCCAGCACCTCCCGCACCCGGGCCGGCTCGGTGACCCGCTTGGCCTGGATGCCCATCGCCCGGGCGATCCCGGCGTAGTCCACGTCCCCGTTGTCGATCTCGGACTCCGGGTACCCGGAGACCAGCATCTCCAGCTTGATCATGCCCAGGGCGCCGTTGTTGAAGACCACCGTCTTCACCGGCAGCCGGTGCTTGGCCACCGTGAGCAGCTCGCCGAGCAGCATGCCGATCCCGCCGTCGCCCGCCATCGCGACCACCTGCCGCCCCGGGCAGGCGAGCTGGGCGCCGATCGCGTGCGGGAGGGCGTTGGCCATCGAGCCGTGCAGGAAGGAGCCGATCACCCGGCGGCGGCCGTTGGGCTGGAGGTAGCGGGCGGCCCAGACGTTGTTCATGCCGGTGTCCACGGTGAACACCGCGTCCTCGGCGGCCACCTCGTCCAGCACCGAGGCGACGTACTCGGGGTGGATCGGCAGGTGCTTCTCGATGTCCCGGGTGTACGCGCCGATCACGTCCTCCAGTGCCCGGCAGTGCTTGCGCAGCATCCCGTCCAGGAAGGCGCGGTCGGACTTGGCGTCCAGCAGCGGCAGTACGGCCCGCAGGGTGGCGGCCACGTCGCCGTGGACGGCCAGTTCGAGCGGGGTGCGGCGGCCGAGCCGGGTGGCGTCGTGGTCGACCTGGACGGTGTGCGCCCCCGGCAGGAAGGAGTCGTACGGGAAGTCGGTGCCGAGCAGCAGCACCAGGTCGGCGGAGTGCAGCGCCTCGTGACAGGCCCCGTAGCCGAGCAGGCCGCTCATGCCGACGTCGTACGGGTTGTCGAACTGGATCCACTCCTTGCCGCGCAGGGAGTGGCCGATCGGCGCGTTCAGGGCCTGCGCGGCCGCCAGCACCTCGGCGTGCGCCGTGCGCACCCCGGCACCGCAGAACAGGACCACCTTGCGGGCCGCGTTGAGCAGCCGGGCCAGCTCCTGCACCTGGGACCAGGGCGGCGCGGCGACGGCCTCCTCGGTGAGGAAGCGGCTGGTGCCGGTGGGTGCGGCGGCGGTGAGCGCGGCGACGTCCCCGGGGAAGGCCAGCACGGAGACGCCGTGCGAGCCGAGCGCGTGCTGGACGGCGACCCGCAGCAGGCGGGGCATCTGGGCCGGGGCGGAGAGCATCTCGCACCAGTTGCTGCAGTCGGTGAACACCCGCTCGGGATGGGTCTCCTGGAAGAAGCCGGTGCCGATCTGCCCGGACGGGATGTGGGAGGCGAGCGCGAGCACGGGCAGGCCGCTGCGCTGGGCGTCGTAGAGGCCCTGGACGAGGTGGGTGTTGCCGGGGCCGCAGGAGCCGGCGCAGACCGCCAGCCGGCCGGAGAGCTCGGCCTCGGCGGCGGCCGCGAAGGCGCCGGCCTCCTCGTTGCGCACGTGCACCCAGCTGATGCCGTCGGCCCGGCGGATCGCGTCCACGACGGGGTTGAGGCTGTCGCCGACGACGCCGTAGACCCGCTCCACCCCGGCCTGCCGGAGCACCTCCACCATCTGTTCGGCCACGCTCGCCACGGCTGCGACTCCTTCGCTGGGGCGGCTCCACAGGACACCTGCACTCTCCGGGGCGGCCGGGGGCGGCGCAGCCGGGGGGCGGCGAACGGGTGAGGCGGGGCGGGGCGCCTGCCGGGGGGACTGGGCGCGGAGCGGGCGTGCGACCCCGGGCCGTCCACTTCGCGCCGTTCCCCGCGCCCCCTGTCGGGACGCGGGGAACTCCCGGGCGGGGCGGACGCGCCGGGCGGGGAGCGCGGCTACTCGGCCGCCAGGTGGTCCTGCTGACCGAGCTTGCCCGCCGCGAGGCCGGCCTGGGGCTGGCGGCGGGCGGGTTCGCGGCCCGGGGGCTGGGCGACCCGCTCCTGCGCGGGCGGCACGGTGGTCGGCAGGCTGACCGGGGCACCGGACTTGACCTGCACCCCCTCGCCGTCGTGCCGCAGGTGGAGGACCTCGCCGCGGCGCAGCGTGTACGTCGTCCGCTCGTGGGTGATCTCGACGCCGAGCAGGTGCCCGCGCACCAGCAGCGAGAAGCTCAGCCGCATCAGCCCGGACGGCAGCCGCGGCCGGAACGAGAGCGTCTCGCTGTGGTCGCGCAGCCCGCCGAAGCCGGCCACCAGGGCGATGCAGGCCCCGGCGAGCGAGGCCATGTGCAGGCCGTCGCGGGTGTTGCCGCCGAGGTCGTGCAGGTCCATCAACGCCGCTTCGGCCGTGTAGTCGTAGGCGAGGTCGAGCTGGCCGACCTCGGCGGCGATCACCGCCTGGGTGCAGGCGGAGAGCGAGGAGTCCCGGACGGTCAGCCGCTCGTAGTAGGCGAAGTTGCGGGCCTTCTGCTCGTCGGTGAAGGCGTCGCCGCGGACCTGCATGGCGAGCACCAGGTCCGCCTGCTTGACCACCTGCTTGCGGTACAGGTCGAAGTACGGGAAGTGCAGCAGCAGCGGGTACTTCTCCGGCGGGGTGTGCTCGAAGTCCCAGACCTGGTGGTGGGTGAAGTCGTCGGCCTGCGGGTGGACGCCGAGGTCCTCGTCGTACGGGATGTACATCGCGGCGGCCGCGTCGCGCCAGGCGGCGGTCTCCTCGGTGTCCACGCCGAGCAGCGCGGCCTCGTGCGGGTGGCGGACGGCGGCCTCGGCGGCGGCGCGCAGGTTGGTCTGCGCCATCAGGTTGGTGAAGACGTTGTTGTCCGCGACGGCGCTGTACTCGTCGGGCCCGGTGACGCCCTCGATGCGGAACTTCCCGGCCACGTCGTGGTGGCCGAGCGAGCGCCACATCCGGGCGGTCTCGACGAGCAGTTCGAGCCCGTACTCGCGCTCGAACTCGGCGTCGCCGGTGGCCCGGACGTAGCGGGCGACGGCGGCCGCGATGTCGGCGCCGATGTGGAAGGCCGCGGTGCCGGCCGGCCAGTACCCGGAGCACTCCTCGCCGCGGATCGTCCGCCACGGGAACACCGCGCCGGCCAGGCCGAGTTGGACGGCCCGTTCGCGGGCCAGAGGCAGGGTGGTGTGCCGCCAGCGCAGGGCCTGGTTGACCGCCGCGGGCAGGCAGTAGGTGAGCACCGGCAGGACGAAGGTCTCGGTGTCCCAGAAGCTGTGCCCGTCGTAGCCGGGCCCGGTCAGGCCCTTGGCCGGGATGGCCCGCTCCTCGCTGCGGGCGCCGGCCTGCAGGACGTGGAAGACGGCGAACCGGACGGCCTGCTGGAGTTCGACGTCGCCCTCGATCTCGATGTCACTGGTCGCCCAGAACTCCTCGAGGAATTCGGCCTGTTCGGCGACCAGCCCGTCCCAGCCGGTGTAGCGGGCGGCGGTCAGCGCGGCCTCCACCTGATCCCGGACGGCGGGCAGCGAGCGGGTGCCGGACCAGCCGTAGGCCATGAACTTGGTCAGCCGCAGCCGCTGTCCGGCCTTGAGCACGGTGGTGACGCTGATCCGGCAGTGGTCGGCCTCGGACTCGGCGACGGTGTCGGACTTCTCCGGTCCCTCGATGATGTGGTCCATCCCGGCCGCGACCCGGATGCCGCTGTAGCGGGTGCGGTGCACCAGGACGGCCTTGGTGGCGCTGGCGTGGTGCGCCTCCGGGTGCAGCGGCGCCTCCATCACGGCGGCGGCCCGCGGGTCCCCCTCGGGGCCGCCGGGCAGCTGCTCGTTGGCGACCAGCTCGGACTGGAGCACGATCCGCACCGGGCCGTCCACCGCCTCGACGCTGTACTCGACGGCGGCGACGGCGCGCTGGGTGAGCGAGACCAGCCGGGAGGAGCGCACCCGGATCGTCCGCCCGGCCGGGGAGGTCCACTCGGCCTCGCGGTGCAGTAGCCCCTCCCGGAAGTCCAACCAGCGCTTGTGGCTGAGGAGTTCGCCGTAGCGCAGATCGAAGGGCTCGTCGTCCACCAACAGCCGGATGATCTTGCCGTTGGTCACGTTGATGACGCTCTGGCTGGACTCCGGGTAGCCGTAGCCGCCCTCGCCGTACGGCAGCGGACGCAGCTCGAAGACGCCGTTGAGGTAGGTGCCGGGCAGGCCGTGCGGCTCGCCCTCGTCCAGGTTGGCGCGCAGGCCGATGTGCCCGTTGGACAGCGCGAAGACGGATTCGGCGCGGGCCATCGAGGACAGGTCGAGGCCCTGTTCGGTGATCTGCCAGGGGTCGATCGCGAAGGCGTCCGCGGCACTCATGCGCCCACCTCGCCGCGCTCACTACATGCGCCCACCTGGCTGCGCTCGCTCATGCCTTGTCCCCCAGGAGCTCGGAGAGGTCCTGGACGACCACGGTCGCGCCGTCCCGGCGCAGTTCGGCGGCCTGGCCGGTGCGGTCGACCCCGACCACGGCGCCGAAGCCGCCGGCCCGGCCGGAGGCGACCCCGGCGAGCGCGTCCTCGAAGACCGCGGCGCGGGCGGGTTCGACGCCGAGGGCGCGGGCGGCGTACAGGTAGGTGTCGGGGGCGGGCTTGCCGGGCAGGCCCTCGGCCTTGGCCACGTTGCCGTCCACGATCACCTCGAACAGCTCCTCGATCCCGGCCGCCCGCAGCACGTCGCGGCAGTTCGCGCTGGAGGAGACCACGGCGCTCGGCAGCCCGGCCGCGCGCAGCCGGTGCACGTACTCCACCGAGCCCTGGTACGGCCGGACGCCCCGCTCCCGGATCAGCCGCAGCACGGTGTCGTTCTTGGCCCGGCTGATCCCTTGTACGGTACGGGAGTTGGGTGGGTCCTCCGGGGTTCCCTCGGGGAGTTCGATGCCCCGGCTGTGCAGGAACGCGCGGGTGCCGTCCAGGCGCGGGCGGCCGTCCACGTAGGTGTCGTAGTCGATGACTGCGTCGAAGGGGACGAACTGCCCGCCGGTACGGGCGGCTTCGGCGCGCAGGAAGGCGTCGAAGGTGTCCTTCCAGGCCGCGGCGTGCACCTTCGCGGTCTGGGTGAGCACCCCGTCGAGGTCGAAGAGGAAAGCACGGATGTCGTCCGGTAGCCCCAGCATGGGTGCAGTCTTACCCGGGAACGGGGGGGAAGCCGCCCATTTCCCGGCGGCGCGTCGCGGGAAGGGCGGCTTCCGGTCGCCCGGCCGTCCGGGGACGGCGCTGCGGCGATCACGGGGGCTACGGCGGTCACGGGGGGGCTACGGCGAGTCGGGCATCTGCGCCTCGGGCGCCTCGACGACCGCGAAGACCGCGCCCTGCGGGTCCTGGACCACCGCCATCCGGCCGGACTGCATGTCGAAGGCCGGCTGGATCACCGAGCCGCCGGCCTTGACCAGGGCGTCCACCGTGGAGTCGGTGCTGTCCACGGAGAAGTAGGTCATCCAGTGCGAGGGCGTGCCGGGCGCCAGGTAGCCGGGGACCGCCTGCATGCCGGCCACCGTGCGGTCGCCGACGTTGAGCGAGAAGTAGCCGTCCATGCCCTGGATGGTGGCCGGGCGCAGCCCGAGGGCCGGCTGGTAGAAGCCTCCGGCCGCGTCGGTGTCGGAGGTGTTGAGCTCGTTCCAGGTCAGTGCGCCGGGCTCGTTGACGACGCCCGCGCCGATGAACTCCTTCGCCTGCCAGACCCCGAACACGGCACCGGTCGGGTCGGCGGCCACCAGCATCCGGCCGATCTCGCCGACGTCCATCGGGTCGTACAGGACGGTGCCGCCGGCCGCGGCGATGGCCGTCCGGGCCGCGTCGGCGTCGTCGGAGGCGAGGTAGGTGGTCCAGGCGACGGGCGGCTCCGGCTGCCCCTCGGGCGCCATCCGCGCCATGATCCCGGCGACCGGCCGGCCGTTGAGCGCACACACGGCGTAGCCGCCGAACTCGGCCGGGCCGACCTCGCCCTGCCAGCCGAACAGGTCGCGGTAGAAGTCGAGCGCGGCCTGCTGGTCGCTCGCCATCAGGTCGACCCAGCACGGGGTGCCGGGCTTGTACGGATCGGTGACTACGGGCATTGCTGGGCCTCCCGGAGGCGGTGGTGGCCGGCTGTGGTGATCGGGACGGTCAGGACTGTCGGGATGGTCGGGGCGGTCAGGACGGTCGGCCCGTCGTCCCGGGCGGGCCGGGTGGGGGTCCGGCCCCGCCCGGTGACGACGGCGGTACACCGCCACCATCGGTCCGCCGCCGCGATCCCGCCACCGGACGGCGCCCTGGCGGGCGACCGGCCGCCCGGACCGTCACCGGGCGCCCACGGGGTGTTCACGGGGCGTCGTGGCGGTGCTCGGTGACGAAGTAGGGCTGCACCTTGCCGCTCTGCGCGTAGTCCTTGAGCCGGACCAGCAGTTCGGCCCAGGTGCCGGCCACCGCCGGGACGCCCTCCTCGCTGCCCGGCTGCCAGCCGCCGTGCCGGAACAGCAGCCGGGTGCGCTCGGGGGCGGCGGGCCGCTCGGGCATCGGGCTGCCGCCCGGGGCCGCAGCCGGCTCGGCAAGCTCCCAGCTGATCCAGGTGCCGGCCCAGTGCGGCGGGAAGGAGCCGGCGTTGGCCCACACCACCCGGTCCCGGTCGGCCCGCTCCACCCGCAGCCGGAACGGCTCGGGGACGTCCGGGAAGTCGAACAGCAGGACGTCCCCGTCCCGGTCCACGCCGGTGGTCCACCAGGAGGTCAGCCCGTCGTGGGTGGTGAGCGCGGCGAGCACCACGGCCCGGGGCGCGGCGATGTCGAGTTGGAGGGCGATCTCGGGCATGGGTCCGCCTTTCGGTGACCGCGCGGCCCCGCCGGGGGGCCACGGGCCCACCATGGCACGACCCCCGGGCCCGCGCGCCCCGGAGGGCGCCGGCCCGGGGGTCGCCCCGCGGGTGTTCCGCTCGGTCCGATCAGCCGCCGCTGCCGTACGACGTGTTCGCGCAGATGTCGTCGTCCGCCGAGCGGGCTTCGTTGGTGATGGTGGTCGGCAGCGGCGGCGGGGGCGTCGGGACGCCGGGGGCGGCCGAGGGCGCGCCGCCCGCAGGAGCACCGGAGGCCATCCCCATGGCGGCCGCGAAGTCCTGGCCGACGATCACCGAGATGCCCCGGGCGCTGCTGGACTGCAGGTCGGCGCCCGGGAACAGCGCGGCGACCTTCTCGGCGTTCGCCTTCTGCCCGGAGCCGTACTCGATCGTGGAGGTCTTGTACCTGGTGCTCGCCGCCTGGCCCGCCGTGCTGGCGGTGAACTTGGCACCCTTCAGCTGCTCGGTCGCCTTGCCGGCCAGGCCGTTGACGGTGGTTCCGTTGTAGACCGCGACCCTGATCGCCGAGTTGCCGGCGTCCCCGGCCGGCGCGGCCGGAGTGGTGGGCGCGGCGGGCGGCTGCGGGGCCGGGCTGGTGCCCTCGGCCGGGGCGTCCGGCTGCTGGCCGGTGGCGTTCTGGCCGTCGATGGTCTGGTCGGCCTTGAGGGTCTCCCAGAGCTTGCCGGCGTCCGCCTGGACGATGTCGAGGTCCTGGTCCTGGGTGCGGTAACGCCAGGGCACCGTCACGAACTTGAGGTCGTGCATGTCGATGTTCTTCAGCGACAGGCCGAAGGAGAGCAGCTTGTCGGCGGAGTCCAGACCCGGGTCGACGACCAGGGACTTGGTGGCGGCGTCGGCCAGCGGAAGGAGGGTGGTGGGGTTCATCCCCTCCTTCTTGATCTTGCTGGCGAGCGAGCCGAGGAACGCCTGCTGGCGCTTCATCCGGCCGATGTCCGAGCCGTCGCCGATGCCGTGCCGCAGCCGGACGTAGTCGAGCGCCTTCTGGCCCTCCACGGTCTGCTTGCCCTGCGGCAGGACGACCGCGCCCTTCTTGGGCAGCTTGGGGTTGATGTCGCCCTCGTAGATCGGCTTCGGCAGGCAGATGTCCACGCCGTTGACGGCCGAGGTCATCGAGGCGAAACCGTTGAAGTCGACCACGAGGGTGTGGTCGACCCGGATGCCGGTGAGCTTCTCCACCGTGTTCTGGGTGCAGGCCGGGTTGCCGTCGTCGCTGCCGCCCATCGAGAACGCGGCGTTGAACAGGTCGGTGTTGCCGCCCTTGGTCCACTTGCCGTTGGGCAGCTTGCAGGACGGCAGCTCGACCTTGGCGTTGCGGGGTATCGAGATCCCCACGGCGTGCTTGTGGTCGGCGTAGACGTGCAGCAGGATCGTGGTGTCCGAGCGGGCGCCGCCGTCCTCGCCGCCGCCGAGGTCGGCGTTGTTCTTGCCGCGGCTGTCCGAGCCGATCAGCAGCACGTTGACCGGCTTGTTGCCGTCCGCGTCGGCCTTGGCCTCCGGGGGGCGGTTGCGGGCTATCGCGTCGCCGTCGAAGGACTTGATGTTGGCGTTCAGCTTGAGGTAGATCGCGCCGCCGACTCCGGCGACGACCACCAGGGCGCCCGCCGTCGACCAGGCGACGATCTTCTTCACGTTCTTCTTGGGCTTGGCGCTCTTGCGCGCCGCGGCCCGGCCGCCGCCGGACGCCCCCGCCGCATCCGTCGCTCCGCCACCGCTGCCGCCGCCGCGGCCACCCTTGCCCTGGGCGGCGCGACGGGCCTCCGCCCGGCCGCCGGCACGCGGGGAGGGCACGGCGCCCGCGGCGTCTTCCGTCGCGGGCACGCCTTCGCCCCGAGCCGGGCTCTCGCCCCTCCGACCTGACATGCGCGTACCTTTCACCGACGGAAGCGACGCCCCTGACGATCCGGCGCACCGCACACAGAGAGACGGCCCGGACCGTTCCCAGGTTGCACATACGACCGTCACCACTAACCGACGATCGTGGCTTCCGATCATATTTAGGCCCGACACGATCACCGACCCTCGGCCCTCGGGCAACCCCGCCGACCGGCGGGCAACATCCCCGCAGAACAGTCGAAAACGCCCGATTCCGACGTGACCCATGCCACTTCACCGGCCTCACACCCAGGTCGGGATCCGGCCACCGGCGCGACCCGTGGAGGCCTCGCAGGGACGCTGCCGGCCGCCGGCCCTCGCCACCGACCGCGGCGGCGGATCGGCCCACCGCTCGCACCGCACACCGCAACACCGCTGCGACATCCGGGAGTTGGACACCCGGGCAGGTTGCGCGGCCTGAGGTCGGACAGCCCGCGCCGGGAAAGGGACGAGGCCGGATCGGAGATCGCCTGATCCGGCCTCGGAGCGGTGGGCCACCAGGGGCTCGAACCCTGAACCTACGGATTAAAAGTCCGCAGCTCTGCCAATTGAGCTAGTGGCCCGCG
The DNA here is from genome assembly GCF_040629945.1 of Kitasatospora sp. NPDC005856. Taxonomy (NCBI): domain Bacteria; kingdom Bacillati; phylum Actinomycetota; class Actinomycetes; order Kitasatosporales; family Streptomycetaceae; genus Kitasatospora; species Kitasatospora sp. NPDC005856. The sequence continues at coordinate 44,578 of NZ_JBEXWT010000031.1, forward strand.
GCCCTTGGGCGCCCGGCATGCCGGGTGGAAGGACCACGGCGATCCTACCCGGTGGGGCCCAGGGCTCCGCCAGTGGATTGCGCGGGCGTGCCGGGGTCGTGGGGCGGTTCCCGCGGCGGGGTGTAGTGGGCGGCGCGGACCCGGCGGAGCCAGTCCTCGACGGGGCGCAGGTCGGGGGCGGCGGGCAGGGCTCCGGGGCCGGCGAGGCACTCGGCGGCATCGGCGAGCAGACCCTCCGCGAGGGTGGGGCGGTCGGCGATGCGTTCGCCGAGTTCGCGGATGCGTTCGGGGTCGGGCAGCCGGATCAGGTTGCGGCCGGTCCCGTGCAGGCGAACGGCCTGCTCGACCAGCCGGACCAGGTGACGGGCGTGCTTGGCGGCCCGGCGGCGGGCGGCCGGGTCGGCGGTCTCGCGGGTCAGCAGCTTGCGGAACTGCTGGTCGGCGTAGCCCAGGTAGGCCTTCCGGACGGCCGGCGCGCTGAGGAAGGCCGTGCGCAGGCCCACCAGTTCGTCGCCGAGCGGGGTGCGGACCTCGTACAGCTCGTCCGGCAGCCAGACCAGTTCGGAGGCGGTCGGGTTGCAGCTCAGCGCCAGCCGGCACCACTTGGCGGCCTCGTGCAGGGTGAGGTCGGGCACGGTGGTGACGTGGGACTCGGCCGGGCGGTGCAGGCCGTGCAACTCCTCGGTGGGGGTGGCGAACAGGCCCAGCCGGTCGATGTCGGAGCCGGCGTGGGCGAAGCCGTACGCGGTGGAGCCGACGATGCCCGAGAGCAGCACCGTGCCGGGAACGGCGGTCGTGGTGGACATCGGCGGACTCCTCTCGGACGGACGGGCGGGCACCGCATCCTCGTCCGGGCATCCTCGCCGGAACGGGCCGCACCGGGCGAGCGAATTCCGCCCGCGGCCCTGCGGGCGACCACCGCGGGTGTCACCGGCCGGGCCGCCGGGTAGCGTACGGGCCATGTCGACCACCCCTACCGACGAGGTCCTGATCGTCACCGGCGCGAGCCGTGGCATCGGGGCCGCCACCGCCCTGCTGGCCGCCCGCCGCGGCCACCGGGTCTGCGTCAACTACCGTACGGACGAGGCCTCGGCGGCCGCCGTGGTGGACGCGATCCGGGCCGGGGGCGGCACCGCCCTGGCGGTGCGCGCCGACGTCACCCGCACCGCCGAGGTGGAGCGGCTGTTCACCACTGTGGACGACGAACTCGGCCCGCTCACCGGGTTGGTGAACAACGCCGGCACGCTGGAGAAGCAGTGCCGGCTGGAGGAGATCGACGAGGACCGGCTGACCCGGATCTGGGCCGCCAACATCACCGGCCCGTTCCTGTGCGCGGCCCAGGCCGTCCGCCGGATGTCCACCCGGTACGGCGGGCGGGGCGGCGCCATCGTCAACGTCGGCTCGGCCGCCTCCCGGATCGGCTCGCCGAACGAGTACGTCGACTACGCGGCCGCCAAGGGCGCGGTGGACTCGATGACCCGCGGCCTCGCCCTGGAGGTCGCCGCCGAGGGCATCCGGGTCAACGCGGTGCGGCCGGGGCTGATCCACACCGACATCCACGCGCTCGGCGGCGAGCCCGGGCGGGTCGACCGGGTCGCGCCCGGCCTGCCGATGCGGCGCGGCGGACAGCCGGAGGAGGTCGCCGAGGCGATCCTCTTCCTGCTCTCCCCGGCGGCCTCGTACACCACCGGGTCGTTCCTGGAGGTCTCGGGCGGGCGCTGACCGGCCGGTCGCGCACCGGCGGGGGCCGGTTTCGGCCAGCGTCGTCCCGCCACCGGGCCGCCCCCTCCGGTTTCCTTCCGCCCACCCGCCCCCGCCCGTACGGTGGTGACCATGACCGACGCCTTCATCGACATCCCCGGCGTGCGCAACTTCCGTGACGCGGGCGGGATCGGCGCGCTCCGTCGGGGCGTGCTGTACCGCTCCGGGTCCTTCCACACCCTGACCGAGGACGGCGCCCGGCGGCTCGAGTCGCTCGGCCTGCGGACGGTGATCGACCTGCGCAGCGCGTTCGAGCTGGAGGTCTGGCCGGACCAGCGGTACGGCCTCGACCACGAGACCCTCGGTCTGCCCACCCTGCCCCCGCACCCCCGGGACGACGACCGGCCGTGGCCGGAGGACCAGACCGCCCTCTACCCCTTCATGGCCTCGACGGCCGGCCCCTCGATCGCCGCCGTCGTCCGCCGCCTCGCCGCCCCGAACACGCTGGCCGCCGTCGTCCACTGCGCCGTCGGCAAGGACCGCACCGGGCTGACCATCGCCGTCCTGCAGTCCCTGCTGGGCGCCTCCGAGGCCGAGATCACCGCCGACTTCCTGCTCTCCAACATCGGCCTCGGCCTCGACAAGGGCCCCGCCCCGTACATCGACGAGACCGGCACCGAGCGCCTCTCCCGCCCGGTCGACGCCGAACTCCTCGCCTCCTCGCTGGCCTGGATCCACGACCACCACGGCACGGTCCCCGGCTACCTGCGCCACCACGGCACGACGGACGCCGAACTCGACTCCGCCCGCGCCAACCTCACGGGCTGACCGGACTTCAGCCCGCCCGGCGCTCGAAGCGCCACCACTGGGTCGGCGCGTCGACGTCCTCGTGCTGGTGGACGTCGGCCTCCGGGGCGGCACCCGCCGTCAGGGGCTTGCCGCTGACGAAGCTGGTGACCGTGTAGGTGCCCGGGGCGTCGACGTGGGCCTCCAACAGCCACTCCTGGGCGCCGAAGGCGTTGGCCGACCACTGCTGGACGCGGACGCCGTCCTCCGTCGAGGCGCCGGTGACGTCCAGGCGCCTGCCGCTGCCGGCGTTCTCGATGTGGAACAGCGCGCCGCCCGGGTGGACGGCGGTGAGGCGCCAGAGCTGGGCGTCGCTGCCGTCGTCCGCGCCGAGGACGATCCGGGCACCGAGGCGCCGGGAGCCGTCGGCGACCTGCAGCAGCAGGCCGCTTCCGACGTTGCGGACGAGGTAGCTGCCGTCGGTGATCGCGGAGTCCGTCATGATCGAAGTCTGCCACCGGGCACTGACGGAGCCCGGATACGGCCGGGGCTCGGAGGAGTTTCCGCCGGACCGGCTCCGCCCCCTATGCTGCGGCGAATGTCCACCGAGCAGATACCGTCGCACCGTCAACAACCCACCTTCTCCGAAGCCGTGGCCGCCCTGGAGGCCGTGGTCACGGCCGGGGACGACGAGCAGTTCGGGCCCGCCCTCGGGCTGGTCGGCGGGCTGTTCGGTGCGGCCGACCCGGCCGAGCGGGCGGCGGCCGGCCCCCGGCTGGCCGCGCTGCTGCCGGACGCCCCGCCGTTCCCCCGGGCGCACCTGGCCATGGTGGTGGGCGCCTGCGTGGAGCACGGCGCCGACCCGGTCGTCTGCTCCGGCCCGGTGCTGGCCGGTCTGCGCGGGGCGCTGACCGGCGCGCAGCTGCTGGTGCGGCGCTGGGTCTCCACCGGCGGCGGCCCGCTGCCCAGCGCGGAGGAGGACGATCCGGCCGAGGCGCACGAGCGGATCGCCGACCCGGCGCACCTGGACGAGTGGCACGCCCACCTGGCCGTGGTCGCCTGGTGGACGCTGCACCTGTGGCAGCAGGCGGCCTGGGCGGTGTACGCGCACGCGGAGGTCCGGACCGGGGCCCGCGCCTCGGGCGTGACCGAGGTGATCCTGGAGCTGTTCGAGCGCTACCAGGGCGAGCAGCACGACTTCAAGGGCCTGGTCCACCTGGCGCTGATGCTGGACGCCGAGCCGCTGCTGGTGCTCGACCGCCCCACCGGCACCGGCTACCTGCTGCGGATGAGCGGTCTGAGCGACACCTTCCAGCTGCACACCCTGCTCGCCGACGTGCTGATCGGCGGCGGCCACCTGCCCGGCACCCCGCAGGACCGGGAGGTGGTGGCGCTGGCCCGGACGGCTCACCTGGACGGCCGGCGGGTGATCGCCACCGGCGCCTTCAACCTGGTCGCGCCGGACGGCTCCTGGATCTGGAACGAGGGGACGCCGAGCGACATCCCGGTGGTGGACGGCGTGCGCACCCTGGTGCTGGAGCCACTGCCGTACGAGCGGAGCTGGTCGGCCGGGCGGTTCATCCAGGAGGTCCCGGGCGACCTGCGGCTGGAGCGGGTGCTCGACCCGGCGGAGGCCGCACGGCTGCTGGCCGCCACGGTGCCGGGGCAGACGCCCGCGGAGGCGTTCCGGTAGGAGGCCCTTCCGGTGTCCCGGGGGGAGGCGCCCTTCCGGTGTCCCGGGGGGAGGCGCCCTTCCGGTGTCCCGGCGGGAGGCCCCGGCGGCCCCGTTCGTTCACCGGGTTATGGTCGGAAAACGAACGACACAGCCCCCACGAGTGGAGTCCACGATGGCGAAGGTCCCGAACGTGTTCACGGCCGCCGCGCCCGCCGCGCTGACCGCGGCGACCGGTCTGGTCGGCGGTTACGGCGTCGCCCGGTGGAGCGGCCGGCGCGAACTGGGCGGCGCGGTGCTGGCGGTGGCCGGTGCCGGGGCCGCCGCGCAGTGGCGCCGCAGCGCGGGTGCAGGCACCGCGGCGGCGCTGACCGGTCTGTACGTGGCGGCCTTCGGCGGCTCGCACCCGCTGGCGAAGCGGATCGGCGCCTGGCCGTCCGTCTTCGCCGTGACCGGTGTGGTCGCGGCGGCCTCCACCGCCGCCACGGCGCTCGCCGCCCGCCGGAAGTAGCCGGCTACCGGACGGTCACCTCGCGCCGAACCGGGCCTCGAAGGCGGCCCGGTTCGCCGAGACCGGCGAGCGGTCCCAGACCGCGAACACCACCCGCTCGAAGGCCGCCCCGTACCGGGCCAGCGCCCCCTCGAAGGCCTCGGCGACCTGCGCCGGATCGTTGCGGAACACCCCGCAGCCCCAGGCCCCGAGCACCAGGGTGCGCACCTCGTGCCGGGCGGCCGCCGCGAGCACCCGCACGGCCCGCTCGGCGAGCACGTCCCGGACGTCCACGCCGGCCGAACGCCGTTCCAGCTGCCCGGCGTTGGGCGCGGGCGAGGTCAGGAAGGTGACGGGGTACGGCTGCGCCAGCAGCTCGCCGCGCCCGTCCCGGATCACCGGCACCGCCGGTGAGACGATCACCCGGTGGCTGTACCGGAGGTCGGTGGAGGCCCGGTGCGCCTCGTAGTAGTCCGGCGCCTCCAGCAGGCAGCCGTACAGCAGCGCGCTGCGGCACAGGTCCTCCTCCTGGGCGCGGGCGCCGCGCAGGTAGCCGCCGCCGGGGTTGCGCGCGGAGGCGAAGTTCAGCACCCCGACCGGCCCCGCCCCGGCCTCGACCAGCCGACGGGCGGCCTGGATGCTGCCCTCGGCCGTCACCTCGATCCGCCCGGCCGCCGGCCCCGGCCCGGGCTCGCCCACCGCCAGCAGCGCGTCCAGCCGCTCCGGCGCGTAGGACACCGTGCCGGCCCGCGCCGCCGTCAACTCCTCCCCCACCCGCACGAGTTCGCCCCCGGCCGTCCGGTAGCTCCCCCGCGCGGCGATCTCCTCGTTCACTCGTGCCACGTCGTGCAGTCTGCTGCTCATGGCCGTGACGCTACGGGACTGTCGCGCCCGCGCGCCACGGGTTATTCTCACTTCCAGCACAACACCCCGTGGGGGCACCGCGCCGTGGGGGCGTGGGGGTGTCGGGGGGTGTCGGGGGAACGCGAAGGGCCCGCTCCGGGGGACGGAGCGGGCCCTTCGTACGTTCAGCCGGGTCGGCGATCGACTACCGCGGGTGCGGCGTCAGCGTCGCCGGTGCGGCGTCAGTTCTTCCAGCGCGGCTTGCGGTCGTCGCGGTCGAAGCCGCCCGAGCGGCGGTCGTCGCGGTCACGGCCGGCACCGCCGAAGCCGCCACGGTCACGGTTGAAGCCACCGCGGTCGGACTGCGGACGGCCGCCGGAGCGGTGGTCGTCGCGGCGCGAGAACGGACGGCTGCTGCTGCTGCCGCGCTCGTCGCGGTCACGGCCGAAGGCCGGACGGTCGCCGAAGGAACGGGCCGGACGGTCGCCGAAGGAGCGGCCGCCGCGGTCGTCGCGGTCACGGCCCGCACCGAAGCCACCGCGGTCGCGGTCGAAACCACCCGAGCGACGGTCGTCGCGGTCACGGCCGGCACCGCCGAAGCCGCCACGGTCACGGTTGAAGCCACCGCGGTCGCGGTCGAAACCACCCGAGCGACGGTCGTCGCGGTCACGGCCGGCACCGCCGAAGCCACCCGAACGGCGGTCGTCCCGGTCACGGTCACGGTCCCGGTCACGGCCGAAGCCACCGGAGCGGCGGTCGTCCCGGTCGCGGTCACGGTCGCGGTCACGGCCGAAGGCCGGACGCTCGCTGCGCGCCTCGCGGTACGACGCGGTGCGCTCCTCGGCCTGCGGCGCGGCGGCCTCGGCGGCGGCCGGCGCGGCCTCGGTCGCGGCCGACTCGCCGGACTCGGCCTCGGCGGCCGGCTCCTCGTCCTCGATACCCAGCTCGGCCCGCTCGCGCGCCGCACGGGCGGCCAGGCGGTCGGCCTCCTCGCGCAGCTCGGCGGCGCGGCGCTGCGCGCGCTCCAGCTGGCGGGTCATGTCGGCGAGCTCGCGCTCGGCGGCACCGGCGATGTTCGCGGCGCTCTCGGCCTGGACCTCGGTCAGCGAACGGGCGCCGGTGATCTTGGCGACCTCCGCGTCGAAGGCGTGGTCGAGGATGTGGCGCGAGGCGTCCACGCCCGCGTCCTCCATCAGGCGGAAGACGCCGCGGCGCTGGTGCGGCAGCACCAGGGTGACGACGGCGCCGGAGCGGCCGGCCCGCGCGGTGCGGCCGGAGCGGTGCAGGTAGTCCTTGTGGTCGCCGGCCGGGTCCACGTTGAGGACCAGGTCGATGCCGTCGACGTGGATGCCGCGGGCGGCGACGTCGGTGGCGACGACGACGTTGGTGTAGCCGTCCTTGAAGTCGCCGAGGACGCGGGTGCGGGCGCCCTGGGTCATGCCGCCGTGCAGCGCGTCGGCCTTCACGCCGGCCTCGATGAGCTGCTCGGCGACGCGGTCGGCGCCCATCTGGGTGCGGACGAAGATGATCGTGCGGCCCTTGCGGGCGGCGATCGCGTTGGTGATCGGCGCCTTGTCCTTGGGCTTCACCACGAGGATGTGGTGGGTCATGGTGGTGACCGCGCCGGCCGACGGGTCGACCTCGTGGGTGACCGGGTTCTTCAGGTAGCGCTTGACCAGGGTGTCGATCTCGTTCTCCAGGGTGGCGGAGAACAGCAGGCGCTGGCCGCCGCTCGGCACCTGGTCGAGGATCTCGGTGACCTCGGGCAGGAAGCCCATGTCGGCCATCTGGTCGGCCTCGTCGAGCACGACGGTCCGGACGTCGGCCAGCTTGGCGCTGCCGCGGTTCAGCAGGTCGCGCAGACGGCCGGGGGTGGCGACCAGGATGTCGACACCGCGCTCCAGCGCGTAGATCTGGTTCGACATCGAGGTGCCGCCGCAGACGACCTTGAGCTTGAGGCCGAGCACCGAGCCGAAGGGCTCCAGGGCGTCGGCGACCTGCATGGCCAGCTCGCGGGTCGGGACGAGGATCAGGCCGCGCGGGTGCTTGGGCTTGGTGCGCTCGCCGTCGGCGAGGCGGGTCAGCAGCGGCAGGCCGAAGCTCAGGGTCTTGCCGGAGCCGGTGCGGCCACGGCCCAGCACGTCCTTGCCGGCCAGGGCGTCCGGGATGGTCGCGGCCTGGATCGGGAACGGGGTGGTGACACCGCGCTTGGCGAGGGCACGCACCACGTCGTCGTGCAGGCCCAGGTCGCCGAAGGTGATGGTGGGCTCGGCGGCCGCCTCCTCGGTGGCCTCCACGGCCTCGGCGATCACCTCGTCCGCGGCGGTGTCGATGGTGTCGATGGTGTCGGTGACATCGGCGGCGGCCTCGTTCGCGGGCATGGCGAAGCGGGCGTCGTCAACGAGAGACATGCAAAACCTTCCGGAAGTGGCACGCGCCAAAGTCCGGGGTTCTGTTTCACAACCGCCTCTATGCGGTCAGCCACGGATCGCCGGAACGCGCCAAGGGCGCCAGATGGGATAGGGCGCCAGTCAAATGGATCAAACGAACGATCTACCACCATAGACGAACCTGGGGATCGGAGGCAAACCCCCTGCTCAATCCCCTAGTGCGCGCCCGCTCGCGGGCTCGGGGCCGAGGAACCGGAACTGCCGGAGGACGGATCCGGGGCCGGCGGGACGGTCGCGGCGGGCGAGCTGTGCTCGGGCGCCGGAGTGCTCGACGGGCGGCTGCTCGGGGTGCCCGAGGGCGACCCGGCCGAACCGCCGCCGGAGCGGCCCTCCCCGGTGCCGCCCGCCCCGCCGGTGCCGCCGGAGCCCGCCGAACCGCCGGACCCGCCCGCGGCACCGCCCGGATACGGCGCGGGACTTGTGTTCGTACCGCCCGCCGAACCGCCGCCCGGACCACCGTCGGGGGCACCCGGCCCCGGCACCGGGACCACCCCCGCCACCGCGCCGTTCGCCCCCGGGACCGCCTCGCCGGGCACGGCGGCCGAGGCTCCGCTCGACCCGCCCTCGCCCTGCAGGCCCCCCGACCGCTCGGGGCGCCCCGCGGCCCCGCTCGGGTGCCCCGCGCCCGGCGAGGCCGAGGTCCCGACCATCCCGCCCGGCCGGACCGCCGGACCGGCCTGCCCGACCGGCGTCACGCCGTGCTTCTCCTCCGCCGCCGGGCCCACCGACATGCACCCGGTCAGCCCGAGCCCGGCCACCGTCAGCAGCGCCGCCGCCCGCACCGCGCTCGAGCGCGGGCCCGCCGCCCCCCGCCCCGGAGCCGTACGCACCGCGGCCAGCCGCACCCGCACCGCCCCTACCGCCCGCACCGTCCGTGCCGCCGCCCGTACCGAAGCCACTGAGGTCCCTCTCTACCGCCCCACCCGGACCGCCCACTCGCGCGCGGCCGCTTTTCGGTGCCCAACGCGCGCCCGGCCCGGCGGGACACGGGCAGGGCGCAAGCTCGCCCGGCGGGGCCGGCGCTCCGGCGGCCGCTCGAGGCCGCACGACGGCCCTCCGGCGGCCGCCCGGGGCCCGCATGACACCCCTCCGGCGCCCGCTCAGCCCCAGAGCGCCGAGGCCAGCTCCGCGCCCGCGTACACCGCGGCCAGACCGGCCGCCACGCTGCCGGCCGCGTTGGCCAGCGCGTACCGCCCGGCGCCGGTCTCGGCCAGCCGGAGGGTCTCGTACGAGAAGGTCGAGTAGGTGGTCAGCGCCCCGCAGAGCCCCGTACCCAGCAGCAGCTGGACCTCCGAGGAGGCCGCGCCCGCCGCCACCGCGCCGGTCACCAGCCCGAGGATCAGGCAGCCGGCCACGTTCACCGTGAACGTCCCCCACGGGAACACCGAGTCGTGCCGGGACTGCACCGCCCGGTCGGTCAGGTACCGCAGCGGCGCGCCGACCACCGCACCCGCCACCACCAGCAGCCAGTTCACTCCGGCGCCTCCCCCGGGCCGGGCTCACGGCCGGGCTCATGGCCGGACTCGCGGCCCGCGTAGGTCACGACCTCGCAGCGGTCCAGCAGCACCAGACCCTCCGCCACCATCCCGTCCAGCTGCGGCAGGAAGGCCCGCACCCGCTCCTCCTCGTCCACGATCACCACCGCCACCGGCAGGTCCTCGCTCAGCGACAGCAGCCGCGTGGTGTGCACCAGCGACGAGGCCCCGAACCCCTCGATCCCCCGGAACACGCTCGCCCCGGCCAGCCCGGCCTTCCGCGCCCGGTGCACGATCTCGCTGTACAGCGGCCGGTGGCGCCAGCGGTCGCTCTCCCCGATCAGCACGGTCAGCCGCAGCGCCGGCCCGCTCAGCCGGCTCACCGCGCACCCCCGGCCCCACGGCGGACGGCCCCACGGCGGACGGCCCCGCGACGGACGGCCCCGCGACGGACGGCCCGGTGGATCAGACGCCGGGTCAGCCCGGCCGCCGCCCACACCGCCAGCAGCGCGCCCACCAGGGTCAGCCCCAGGTACGCCACGGCCGGGCCGGGCCGGCCGGCCTCCAGCAGGCGGCGGACGTCCACCGCGTACGTCGAGAAGGTGGTGAACCCGCCCAGCACCCCGGTGCCGAAGAACGGCCGCACCAGCGGATGCGCCTGGCGCCCCTCGGTGATCACCACCAGGAACACCCCGATCACCGCGCAGCCGACCACGTTGACCAGCAACGTCGTCCACGGGAAGGCCGTCGGCCCGGTCCGCCAGCCGAGCCCGGCCGCGTACCGCGCGGTCGCCCCGACCGCCCCGCCCGCCGCGACCACCGCCACCGCCCGCCCCTGCCCGCGCAGCACCGGCGGCCGACCGGGCCGGCGGTCACGGCGGGCCCGCACCGCGGCGCCGCTCACCGCGCCGCCCGCGGCGTCGTCCACGGCGCCCTCCGAGGTCGTCATAGCCCCATCAAACACCGGGCTCCGCCACCTGGCACACCGTCATCCGACACCGGACAATGATCCGGTGGAGATGACCCGGGAAGAGTTCGAGACGCTGGTCAGCGACGCCCTCGACCAGATCCCCCCGCAGCTCGCGGCCATGATGGACAACGTCGCGATCTTCGTCGAGGACGAACCCGACCCCGGCGACCCCGAACTCCTCGGCCTCTACGAGGGCACCCCGCTCACCGAGCGCGGCGAGTGGTACGCGGGCGTCCTGCCCGACCGCATCCTGATCTACCGCGGCCCCACCCTGCGCCACTGCGAGACCCGCGAGCAGGTGGTCGAGGAGGTCCGCACCACCGTCATCCACGAGGTCGCCCACCACTTCGGCTTCGACGACCACGAGCTCGACGAACTCGGCTGGTCCTGACCCCCGGCCACCGGCCCCACGCACCCCGCACCGCCACCCGGACGAAACCCGTTTTGGCGATCCGCCCTGCATCCCATATGCTTCTCGACGTCCCCGAACGCTGGAAACAGCGGGACAGGCCGCAAGCCCTCATCGTCTAGTGGCCCAGGACGCCGCCCTTTCAAGGCGGTAGCACGGGTTCGAATCCCGTTGGGGGCACGCAGTACCGTAGTAAAGTGCAGTGCGCAAGACCGCAAGACCCTGAGTGGTTCGCCACTTCTAGGTCCCGTGGAGCAGTTGGTTAGCTCGCCACCCTGTCAAGGTGGAGGTCGCGGGTTCAAGTCCCGTCGGGATCGCTCGTCTCGCAAGAGACGGTGCAGTACGGCCAGGTAGCTCAGTTGGTACGAGCGTCCGCCTGAAAAGCGGAAGGTCGCCGGTTCGACCCCGGCCCTGGCCACAACCGGGAAGCCCCCGCAGCGAATTCGCTGCGGGGGCTTCATCGTTCCCTCGGCCGACCAGCCGAGGCGACCGACCCGGTTCCCCCTGGAGGGGGAGGGGGTACCGCCCGCGGGACGATCCGGCGGGGTGGGGCGGCGCGGGACCGTGGGTGGCATGGAGACGACACGGGACACGGGCTGGAACCGGGTGGCGCTGGGTGCGGGGTACGCGGCGGCGGGGTGGGCGGTGGCCTTCGCGCTGGTGCACGTGTACTGGCTGGCGGACGGGCGGCTCGGGCTGCCGGACGGCCGGTCGGTGTGGAGCAGCACGCCGCTGCTGGTGATCGACGTGATCGCGATCCCGCTGTGCGCGCTGGCCGCGGCCGTGGCGCTGGCGCCGTTGCGGCAGTGGGGTGCGCGGGTACCGGCCCGGCCGCTGGGCCTCGCGCTGTGGGGCACCACCGCGCTGCTGGTGCTGCACGCCGCGCCGTCCGTGCCGGACTGGATCGCGCTGGCCACCGGCAGCCGGTCGGGGGCCGAGCTGGACTCGATGGCCCGCTTCGCGACCTTCGGCTACGAGCCGTTCTTCCTGGCCGGCGGCCTGCTGTTCGCGGTCACCTCGATGGGCCGCCGGGGGCTCGGCCGCCGGGTGCCCGACCGGTCAGTCGCGTGGTGAGCCGGTCAGTCGCGCTGTGAGCCGGTCAGACGGACGGTGAGCCAGTCGGCGGTGGCCGGGAGCCAGTCCGGGAGGGCGGTGCCGAGCAGGTGGTTGCCGTGCGGCACCAGCAGCAGTTCGGCGTCCGGGGCGCGCTCGGCCAGGACGGTGGCGGCGGTGACACCCGGGATGCGGTCCTCGCCGCCCTCGACCACCAGCAGCGGGACGGGGATCGCCGGGGCCAGGGCCGTCAGGTCGACCCGCTCGGCGAAGACGCGGGCCGCCTCGTACCCGCGGCAGCGCTGCGCCAGGGTCGCGGTGACGAACGGGACCAGGCCGTCCCAGTCCAGCCGGTACGGGCCGCTGACCACGGCGGCGGCGCACAGCCGCGCCTCGCGGGCGGCCGCCTCGGCCGCGTAGTAGCCGCCCAGGCTGAGGCCGATCACGGCGGTCCGGGCGAGGTCCAGCCCCGCCCGCCCGGCCAGCGCGTCGAGGGCGCGGCCGACCACCCGGTGGTACTCCGGCTCCGGCGCACTGCCGGCGGCCAGCACGCCCTGTCCGGGCCCGTCGACGGCGAGCACCGCGACGCCCCGGGCGAGCAGGGCCTCGGCGACCGCGTGGAACTCCTCCTTGCCCGAGTCCATCCCCGGCACGACCAGGACCACCGGGGCCCCGCCCCCACCCGCTGTCCCGCCGGCCCCTTCTCCGCCGGCCCCTTCTCCGCCGGCCCCTTCTCCGCCGGCCCCTTCTCCGCCGGCCCCTTCTCCGCCGGCCTCTTCCCCGCCAGCCGCCGGTGCGCCGGGGCGGCGCAGCCAGCCCGCGAAGCCCTCGCCCTCGACCCGCTCCGCGCCCGGGTCGAGCAGAGCCAGCGCCCGCCGCATCGCCTCGTCGGCCTCCGTGGCGGCCTCGGCCGCCGCCGCCCGGTCGGGGTGCGGGAGCAGCCCGGCGAAGTGGTACCAGCGGGCGGCGCTCCGGTACCGCTCACCGGCGGTGACGGTACGGCCCTCGGCGGCGGCCCGCTCCGCCGCCGCGGCGTACCGGTGGCCGGCGGCCCGGCAGGCGGCGGGCCAGTCGAGCACGGTGGTCAGCGGGGCGGTCACCCGGGCGTACTCGTACGGGTCCAGGCCGGCGCCGTGGGCGCGCGGACGGTTCTCCTCGACGAAGGCGGGCAGCAGGCCGGGGGCGTCGAGGAAGGAGAGGTCGGGCACGGCGGGGTTTCCCTTCGGGTTGTTCGGAACGCGTGTCGGGCGGGTCTCGGGCGAGGGGTCAGGGGAGGGTCAGGACGGCCTTGCCGCGGATCCGGCGCTCCCGCAGGTCGGTGAGCACGGCGGCGGTCTCCGCCCAGGGCGCGACCCGGCCGAGCTCCGGGGTCAGCCGCCCCTCCCGGGTGAGGCGCACCAGGGTGGCCAGGTCGGCGCCGTCGGAGACGTCCGAGTCCGCGTAGTGGAAGTGCCGGACGACCGCCGACTCCGGGCCGCTGAAGAAGTCGAAGAAGTCGAGCGTGACGGGCGTCCGGGAGGCCTGGCCGAACCAGATCAGGGTGCCGCGCCGGGCCAGCCGGGCCAGCGCGAGCGGCAGCGCGGCACCGCCGGTGGACTCCAGCACCAGGTCGTACGGCCCGCGCGCCTCGCCCGTCTCGTGGACCACCTCGGCCGCCCCCAGCCCGACCAGCCGCCGGCCGCGCTCCGGGGAGGCGGTGACGGCGGTCAGCTCGGCCCCGGCCGCGGCGGCCAGCTCGGTGACGTAGTGCCCGACTCCCCCGGAGGCCCCGGTCAGCAGCACCCGCCGCCCGGCCAGCGGCCCCGCCGCCCGCAGCAGCCGCAGCGCGGTGAGGCCGGCCAACGGCAGCGCGGCGGCCCGCACGGTGTCCAGACCGTCGGGCAGCTCGGCGAGGGAGGACGTCGGGACGCACACGTACTCGGCCCACCCGGCAGCCGGCGGATGCCCCACCACCCGGCGGCACACGGCCGGCCCCGACCCGTCGGCGGCGGCCTGCACCACCAGCCCGGCCACGTCCTTCCCCGGCCGCCACCCGGCCCGGGGCGCCTCCAGCTGGAAGGTCTCGCCCCGGTTCACCGAGAACGCCTCCACCTTCACCAGCGCCTCCCCGGGCCCCGGTTGCGGCTGCTCCACCTCCGCGAACCGCACCGGCTCCGCCGCCCGCCCCGTCGCCACCAGCGCCTTCATCCCCACTCCTCCGTCGGCCACCCCCTCACCCCACCGCGCACCGCCCCGACCGGTCCAACAACCGGAGTACGGCGGCGACAACCACCGGTTGTCCGGCCGGGAGCGACGGGCCGTCGGCGGCCCACGGCCGGACACGGGCCGAAGGCACGAGCCCGGCGGGGGCGAACGCACCGGGGCGGGTGCCCCGGGCCGCGACACCTGGGTGGCCCGGCCCGCACAGGCAGCCCGCAGGCCACCCACAGCCGACCACGACCCGCCGCCCGCACCCCGCCCGGGCACGGGCCGAAGGCGCGAGCCGGGAGGCGAACGCGCCGGGGCGGGTGACCCGCGGGGGCGTGGCGAGGCCCTAGGGTGCCCGGGTGGATCTGGATCTGGCGCAGGTGCGGGCGTTCGTGGTGGCGGCCGAGGAGTTGCACTTCGGGCGGGCGGCCGGGCGGTTGGGGATCAGCCAGCAGGGGCTGTCGAAGCGGGTGGCGCGGCTGGAGGCGGTGCTGGGGGTGCGGCTGCTGGAGCGGGACGCACGCGGGGTGGGGCTGACCGGGGCCGGGCGGCGGTTCCTGGAACCGGCCCGGCGGGCGCTGGTGCAGGGGGAGCGGGCAGTGGCCGCCGCGGGGTGCGCCGCGCGACCGCTGCGGATCGACGTGTGGGGGCACCTGTACGCCCCGATGCGGACGCTCGCGCAGGCGGTGGACGCGGCGCCGGGGCTGCAGGTGGAGCCGGTGCCCGGCCGGGACCTGCCGTCCGTCGCGGCAGCCGTGCTGCGCGGGGAGGCGGACGCCGGGTTCGGCCGGGTGCACCGGTTCCCGGTCGGCGAGGGCGAGTTGACGCACCGGCTGGTCCGGTTGGAGCCGGTGGACGCCCTGCTGAGCGCGGAGCATCCGCTGGCCGCCCGGGACGTCCTGCGCCCGGACGACCTGCGGGACAGTGTGCTGCGCTACCCGGCGGCGGTGGACCGGCTGGACTTCCTCACCCGTTTCGCCGCCCGGTTCGGGATCTCCCACCGGGTCGGCTCGACCAACCTGGGCCTGGAGCACTTCGTGGACCAGGTCCGCGCCGATCCGTCCTGCTTCTCGCTCGTCCCCGCCGACGGCCCGCTCCCCGGCCTCCCGGGCGTCCGGACCGTTCCGCTGGCGGAGCCGACCCCGCTCTACGCCTGGTCGCTCCTCTGGCGCACCGGCCCGGACACCGACCCGCACCCCCGGCTGGAGGACCTGCTGCGGGCGTTCACCACCGAGGCCGCCCGCAGCCGGTGGCTGGAGTACGACCCGGCCCGCGACTGGCTGCCGGACGCCGACCAGGCCGCGCTCCACCCGTGACGACCACCCCGGGCGCTCCGGCCACCCCGGCCGGCCAGGCCACCCCGGGCGCCCGGGCCGCCCACCGGCTCAGGAGGTCCGGAGCCAGGAGTCGGTGGTGCGCTCCACCGAACCGTCCGCCCTGTAGTACGTGACGGACGCGGCGTCGGTGCCCTCCTTCGCCAGGAGGGCGTAGTAGCGGAACGGGGAGTCCCCGACCGTGACCGTCGCCGCCTCGGTGGTGCCGCCGCTCTTCCAGGCGACCACGACCTTCGTGATCTCGGCCTGGACCCCTTCGATCACCACCGCCGGGACGCCCGCGTCGTGGTGGACGCCGAGCGACGCGCCGCCGACGGCGCCCGGGGACACACCCGGGGCGGAGACCGCGTGCAGGGAGTCGTCGACCTGCCGCTTGCCGTCGACGGTGAAGTAGTAGTTCACCCAGTCGATGCGGGCGTCCCAGTTGCGCTCGACGTCCTTCGGCACGACCTGCTTCACGTCCGGGTTGGCGGCGGCCCGCTCCGCCCGGATCAGCCGGGCCTGCCCGGCGGCGTCGTCCTTGCCGGAGGAGACCGGCCACAGCGCGGCCCAGGCCTGCCAGGTGTGCCCGTTCGCGGTGCCCTCGGCGACCTTGACCCGGGTGGGGTTGAACGGATCCCGCGCGGCGGGTGCACCTGTGGCGGCCGAAGCGGTGGCCGAAGCGGGCGCGGTCACCACGGAAGCCGAAGCCGAAGCCGAAGCCACGGTCGTGACCGCCGACCGCGCGCTCTCGCCGAGCACCGCCGTGCCCCCGGCGACGCCCGCGACCAGCACCGCCGCCACCGCGGCGGTCAGCAGCCGCCGGCGCCGCAGTCGCCGCCGTCCGCCGGCGACCAGCCGGTCGTACGGGACCGCCCCGGTCTCGATGCTCCCGGCCAGCTCCTCCAGTGCCCGCACGGCCGTCACCTCGCCGTCGGTCACCTCGCCGTCGGTCGCCGCGCCGTCGCCGGTGGTCCTGCTCCCCGGCCGGAACTCGTTGCTCATCTTGCCCCTCCGATACTGGTCAGTCCGATGAGTGAGGAGGCCCCGCGGAGTTTGGCCAGCCCCCTGGCCGCCTGGCTCTTGACCGTGCCGACCGAGCAGCCCATCGCCGCCGCGGTCTGGGTCTCGCTGAGGTCCTCCCAGTAGCGCAGCACCACGGCCTGGCGCTGGCGCGGCGGCAGGGCGGCGAGCGCGGCGAGCAGCACGGCCCGGTCGTCCGGGTCGGCGCCGTCCGGCGCGGGCCGGTCCGGGAACGCGGTGACCGGGTGTTCGACCAGTCGCCGCCGGAACCGTCTGGCGTGCTCGTTGATCACGATCCGGCGCACGTAGGCGTACGGGTCGTCCGAGGCGCGCACCCTGCTCCAGGCCGCGTACGCCCGTTCCAGCGCCTGCTGGACCAGGTCCTCGGCGCCGTACCGGTCCCCCGCGAGCAGGTACGCCGTCCTGAGCAGCCGTGACCACGCGCTGCCGACGAACGTCCGGAACTCCTCGTCCCGGGCGGTCTTGTGGGCTCCCATGAGCACCTCCTCAACCTCCCGGAGCCCGGGAGGGTCCCGGACCGTTGCCCGTCGTTCGCGATTCGCCGCCGACGGCTGTGACACTGGAGGGGCTCGAAAACCGAGGTGCGCTCCGCCGTGCCTCCTTGCGAACCTAGAGGGATGCCCGCAGTGAGTTCTCCCGCAGTCCAGTCCGCCACCGTCCCCGACGAGGGGCCCGGTATCGGCGAGCTGGCCGCCCGTCTGCCCGAGCTGACCCTGCGCGACCAGGTGCGGATCGGGCGCCGGCTGGAGGGGGCCCGTCGGGTCCGCAAGCCCGAGGCCCGGCAGAAGATCGCCGCCGAGATCGCCACCGACATCGACCGCGCCGAGCTGGTCGTCGAGCGGCGCCGGCAGGCCGTCCCGAGGATCGGCTATCCCGCCGAGCTCCCGGTCAGCCAGAAGAAGGACGAGATCCTGGCGGCGATCCGGGACCACCAGGTGGTGATCGTCGCGGGCGAGACCGGCTCCGGCAAGACCACCCAGATCCCGAAGATCTGCCTGGAGCTCGGCCGTGGCGTGCGCGGACTGGTCGGCCACACCCAGCCGCGCCGGATCGCCGCCCGTACGGTGGCCGAGCGGGTCGCGGAGGAGCTGGACAGCCCGCTCGGCGAGGCGGTCGGCTGGAAGGTCCGGTTCACCGACCAGGTCGGCCAGGACACCCTGGTCAAGCTGATGACGGACGGCATCCTGCTCGCGGAGATCCAGACCGACCGCGACCTCCACCAGTACGACACCCTGATCATCGACGAGGCGCACGAACGCAGCCTCAACATCGACTTCATCCTCGGCTACGTCAAGCAGCTGCTCCCCCGCCGCCCGGACCTCAAGGTCGTGATCACCTCCGCGACCATCGACCCGGAGCGCTTCGCCCGGCACTTCGGCGACGCCCCGATCGTCGAGGTCTCCGGCCGCACCTACCCCGTCGAGGTCCGCTACCGGCCGATCGTCGACGAGGCCGACGACGAGGCGGACGAGGCCGACCGCGACCGGGACCAGGTCCAGGCGATCTGCGACGCCGCCGAGGAACTCCAGGCCGAGGGCCCGGGCGACATCCTGGTCTTCCTCTCCGGCGAGCGCGAGATCCGCGACACCGCGGACGCCCTCGGCAAGCTGAAGCTGAAGAACACCGAGATCCTGCCGCTGTACGCCCGGCTCAGCTCGGCCGAGCAGCACAAGGTCTTCCAGCGCTCCCGCAGCCGCCGGATCGTGCTGGCCACCAACGTGGCCGAGACCTCGCTGACCGTCCCCGGCATCAAGTACGTGATCGACCCGGGCACCGCCCGGATCTCCCGCTACAGCCACCGCACCAAGGTGCAGCGGCTGCCGATCGAGGCGATCAGCCAGGCCAGCGCCAACCAGCGCAAGGGCCGCTGCGGCCGCACCTCGGACGGCATCTGCATCCGGCTCTACTCGGAGGAGGACTTCCTCTCCCGCCCCGAGTTCACCGACGCCGAGATCCTGCGCACCAACCTGGCCTCGGTGATCCTCCAGATGACGGCGGCCGGCCTCGGCGACATCGCCGCCTTCCCGTTCCTGGACCCGCCGGACTCGCGCAACATCAAGGACGGCGTCCACCTGCTGCACGAGCTGGGCGCGCTCGACCCGGACGAGAAGGACCCGCGCAAGCGCCTGACCCAACTGGGCCGCAAGCTCGCCCAGCTCCCGGTGGACCCGCGGATGGCCCGCATGGTGCTGGAGGCGGACCGCAACGGCTGCGTCCGCGACGTCATGGTGATCGCCGCCGCGCTCTCCATCCAGGACCCGCGCGAGCGCCCGGCCGAGAAGCGCCAGGCCGCCGACGAGCGGCACAAGCGGTTCAACTCGGAGACCTCCGACTTCCTCTCCTACCTGGCGATGTGGCGCTACGTCCGGGAGCAGCAGCGGGAGCTCTCCTCCTCGGCGTTCCGCCGGATGTGCAAGGCGGAGTTCCTCAACTACCTGCGGATACGGGAGTGGCAGGACATCTACGTCCAGCTGCGCACCGTCGCCAAGCAGTTGGGCGTCACGATCGAGGAGCCGCACCCGGACGCCGAGCCGGACGCCGACCGGATCCACCAGTCGCTGCTGGCCGGCCTGCTCTCCCACATCGGCCTGTTCGACGTGGAGAAGCGCGAGTACGGCGGTGCGCGCGGCGCCCGCTTCGCGGTGTTCCCGGGCTCCGGCCTGTTCAAGAAGCCGCCCCGCTGGGTGATGTCGGCGGAGCTGGTGGAGACGTCCCGGCTCTGGGCGCGGATCAACGCGAAGATCGAGCCGGAGTGGGTCGAGCCGCTGGCCGGCCACCTGATCAAGCGCAGCTACAGCGAGCCGCACTGGGAGAAGAAGGCGGGCGCCGTCATGGCGTTCGAGAAGGTGACCCTCTACGGGATGCCGGTCGTCGCCCAGCGCAAGGTCAACTACGGGCGGATCGATCCGGAGCTCTGTCGCGAGCTGTTCATCCGCAACGCGCTGGTCGAGGGCGACTGGGAGACCCATCACCGGTTCTTCGCGGAGAACCGCAGGCTGCTCGGCGAGGTCGAGGAGCTGGAGAACCGGGCCCGCCGCCGGGACATCCTGGTGGACGACCAGACCCTGTTCGACTTCTACGACGCCCGGCTGCCCGAGGACGTCGTCTCCACCCGGCACTTCGACTCCTGGTGGAAGAAGGCCCGGCACGAGCAGCCGGACCTGCTGAACTTCGAGAAGTCGATGCTGATCAACGACGCCGCGGACGGCGTCACCGAGGCCGACTACCCGGACCACTGGCAGCAGGGCAAGCTCCGCTTCAAGCTGACCTACCAGTTCGAGCCGGGCAGCGACGCGGACGGCGTGACCGTGCACATCCCGCTGCCGGTGCTCAACCAGGTCACCGCGGAGGGCTTCGACTGGCAGATCCCCGGTCTGCGGGAGGAGCTGGTCACCGCCTACATCAAGTCGCTGCCGAAGGCGGTCCGGCGCAACTTCGTTCCGGCGCCGGACTTCGCCAAGGCGGCGCTGCGGGCGGTGAAGGACCGCCAGGAGCCCCTGCTCCCGGCCCTGGAGCACGCCCTGAAGCGCCTGACGGCGGTCACCGTGCCGCCGGAGGCCTGGGACGACGACCGGGTGCCCGAGCACCTCAAGGTGACCTTCCGGGTGGTGGACGGGCGCCGCAAGCTCGCCGAGTCCAAGGACCTGGAGGAGCTGCGGCTGAAGCTCAAGCCCAAGCTCAAGGAGACGCTCTCCTCGGCCGCCTCCGGCCAGGGCATCGAGCAGAGCGGGCTGACCGCCTGGCCGGCCTCCCTGCCGGTGCTCCAGCGCACCTTCGAGCAGCGTTCGCGAGGCCACTCGATGCGCGCCTACCCGGCGCTGGTGGACGAGGGCCAGTCGGTCGGCGTCAAGCTGTTCGACACCCCGGAGGCCCAGGCCCAGGCGATGTGGGAGGGGACGCGGCGGCTGCTGATGCTGACCACCAACTCCCCGGCCAAGTCGATCCAGGGCCGGCTCGGCAACCAGGCGAAGCTGGCGCTCTCGCACAGCCCGCACGGCTCGATCGGCGCCCTGTTCGAGGACGTCGTGGCCGCCGCGACGGACCGGCTGATGACCCTGGCCGGTGGGCCGGCCTGGGACGAGGCGGCCTTCGGCAAGCTGCACGACAAGGTGCGCGCGGACCTGTACGAGCTGTCCGCGGACACCACGCTGAAGACGGCCACCGCGCTGATCGCCTTCCACAAGGCCTCGACCCGGCTGAAGACGGTGAGCAGCCCGGTGCTGCTGAACGCGGTGAACGACGTCCGGCTGCACCTGGCCTCGCTGGTGCACCCGGGCTTCGTGACGGCCGCCGGCTGGCAGCGGCTGCCGGACCTCAAGCGCTACCTGCTGGCGGTGGACCGCCGCCTGGAGGCGCTGCCCAACCACCCGCAGCGGGACGCCCAGCAGCTGCTGAAGGTGCAGCAGGTGCAGCAGGCGTACGGGGAGCTGCTGGCGGCGGTGCCGGCCGGGCACCAGCCGTCCGCGGAGGTGCGGGCGATCCGCTGGATGATCGAGGAGCTGCGGGTGAGCTTCTTCGCCCAGTCGCTGGGCACGCCGAGTCCGGTCTCGGAGAAGCGGATCACGAAGGCGATGGAGGCGGCCCGGGCGGCGCTCTGACCCGTGAGCTGCGACGGGCCTTCAGGAGCCAGTTCGACCTGGGGGCCCACCATGGGCTACAGTCTGTCTTGTTCGCAGCGCGGCAAGCGAGTGAACGAGATCAGGAAACTCTGGTCCCGTGGAGCAGTTGGTTAGCTCGCCACCCTGTCAAGGTGGAGGTCGCGGGTTCAAGTCCCGTCGGGATCGCCGCAGCGCGAAAGGCCCGGAACCGTCAGGTTCCGGGCCTTTCGCTTTTTGGCCGTTCGGCCCCTACCCCGGCCAGGTCTAGACCACAAGTGACAGAACGTGTGACGGTCGTCACGGGACCCCCTCCGGAGCCGCCCCCTTGGAACCCTCTCCGGAACCTCGCTAATTTAATATGTAAAATTGTACAGCTATTCACTGTAAATCCCCCCCACCCCACACGCATCAGATCGTTATCCGGAGTTCAACATTCCGACCACTCGCCCGGCGCGGAAACCCTCGAGCGGGTACGACAAAGGGGCCGCTTACCGGACCCGGCGGAGTCCGGTAAGCGGCCCCTTTAAAGAGCCTTTGGCCTATCAGGCCTCAGTGCGCTGGGCGGGAATCCCGGCCAGCAGAGCGCGCACCTCCGCCTCACGGTAACGGCGGTGACCACCGAGCGTGCGAATCGACGTCAGCTTGCCTGCCTTGGCCCAGCGGGTGACCGTCTTCGGGTCCACGCGGAACATGGTGGCAACCTCTGCCGGCGTCAGCAGCGGCTCAGCATCAGGGGTACGAGCGGTCATGAGCGGCCTCCTCGGGAGAACCGAACCAGGGCGGTTCTATCCTTCAAATTCTGCACCTTGGCCCGCGATGCCCGAAATGGCATAGACGGGCCGAGTCGGTTATAGGACGAACGGCTTGTCCTGGTGTCTACAACTACACCATCCGTCCAGCCCTATCGACCAAACCGCCAAAATTGACCCCTCACGGGTTCAAGGCTGACGGATGGCGATGGACCACCCCATAACGGACAGTCACATAGTGATGACATCCGGTTACGAAGGGACCAGACCCTCCGATTCCCCGCAAAGCACGCATCGACTCCAGAACCACCCAAAAGTGGGCACGCTCACGTGAAGTTGGGCTGGTTGTCCCATTTTTGCACATAGGGGTAAGTTCGCGTCAACGGTGAGTAGTGTCACGTTCGGCAGCTATTGACCCGAACCAGGACCTTGGTCATCGGATGTGCGGTGCTTAGGACTCTTACAGTCATACACGCGCGGTCCGACATCAGTTCGCGTGCCGCAGCGCCAGCACCCGGCGCCACCGCGCCGTCAGCTCCCCGTACACGCGCAGCGCCTCGGCGGTGTCCCCCGCCCGCAGCGCCCGCAGCCCCTCCTCCAGCTCCCCCGCCGAACGGTCCGCCAGCAACCGCTCGGGGCCCAGCAGATGCACCAGGCCCCCGTAGTCCAGCTCCACCAGCGAGCGCGGGTGGAACTCCTCCAGCCAGCGTCCGACCCGCTCCGCGCCCTGCACCAGCTCCCCGTCCGGCACCGCCTCGCGCAGCGCCCGGAAGGCCCGCGCCACCCGCCGGCGCGCCTGCGCCATCGGCACCAGGTAGAACAGCGCCGCCGGGCGTCCCCCCTGCTCCCCTTCCCCCGCCGGTCCGTCCGCCGGCCGCTCCACCGGCCCGGCCCCGCCCGGCACGAAGCAGCGGTCCTCGTCCCCGAACGGCAGGAACCAGCGCACCGGCACCTCCCACCGGCTGGTCAGGATCCACGGCCGGGCATCCGGGTGCTCGGCCCGCCAGCGCTCCCGGTCCGCCTCGGCGGCCGCCCGGGCCACCGGCGGCAGCGCGGTGTCCAGCAGCGCCACCGGCGCCCCGGCCCGCAGCTCCTCCAGCGCCTGCCAGCTGCGCAGTCGGGTCGCCCACGGGCAGACGTACAGTACGCCGTCCACCACCCGCAGGTACGCCCGCCCGCTCTCCCGCTCGGGCAGCGCCCTGGGCGTGCGGGCGGCCAGCCCGGCGAGCGCCTCCCGCTGCTCCTCCAGCACCGCCGCCGCCACCGACCGACCCGGTTCCGCGGCGTCCGGCCCGCGCCGCGCCGCGTAGGCCTGCCAGCGCGCCCGCTCGGGCTCCGGGTAGGCGGCCAGCGGCTCGTAGACTCGCAGGTGGGCGGCGTAGGGCGGTTGTACGGAAGTACGTACGGCGGTCACGTCCTGCATGGTCGCACGCGCCGCGCGGCCCCGGGAGAGCGCGCCCCCGAACCGTTCGCGCCCGCACCCCGCCGCTCCTTCCGTCTCACCCCTCGGACGACCGGCCCCAGCTCGGGCAAGACGACGGATCGGCGGCACGCACGCGGCTACGCTTCGCCCTAGGCGCCCGCACCACAGCAGCGGGCCTTCGATACTGGAGTCACCACAGTGACCGACGTACAGACCCCCGCCACGCACTCCGCACCCGGCGTGCTCAGCAGGATCTTCCGTACCGAACAGGACGGCGCCCCCGGCGACGGTCACGAGCAGGTCGTCCTCTGCCACGACCGCAGCTCGGGACTGAAGGCGATCATCGCCATCCACTCGACCGCACTGGGCCCGGCCCTCGGCGGCACCCGCTTCTTCCCGTACGCCTCCGAGGAGGCGGCGCTGGAGGACGCGCTGAACCTGTCCCGCGGAATGTCCTACAAGAACGCGCTGGCCGGACTCGACCTCGGCGGCGGCAAGGCCGTCATCATCGGCGACCCGAACAAGGACAAGAACGAGGCGATGCTCCGGGCCTACGGCCGCTTCGTCGAGTCCCTGCGCGGCCGCTACATCACCGCCTGCGACGTGGGCACCTACGTCCAGGACATGGACGTCATCGCCCGCGAGACCGAGTTCGTGACCGGCCGCTCGCCCGAGCACGGCGGCGCCGGCGACTCGTCCATCCTGACCGCCTTCGGCGTCTTCCAGGGCATGCGCGCCTCCGCCCAGGCCCGCTGGGGCCAGCCGACCCTGCGCGGCAAGCGGGTCGGCGTCGCGGGCGTCGGCAAGGTCGGCCACTACCTGGTCGGCCACCTGGTCGCGGACGGCGCCACGGTCGTCGTCACCGACCCCTTCGAGGCTGCCGTCAACCGCGTGCGCGCCGCCCACCCGGAGGTGGAGGTCGTCGCCGACACCGCCGCCCTGCTCCAGGCCAAGCTGGACGTCTACGCCCCGTGCGCCCTCGGCGGCGCGCTGACCGACGACGTCGTCGCCGCGCTGGGCGGGTTCGGCACCTCGATCGTCTGCGGCGCGGCCAACAACCAGCTGGCCCACGCGGGCGTCGAGAAGGACCTGGCCGACCGCGGCATCCTCTACGCGCCGGACTACCTGGTGAACTCCGGCGGCGTCATCCAGGTCGCCGACGAGATCGACGGCTTCAACTTCGAGCGGGCCAAGAACAAGGCCACGAAGATCTTCGACACCACCCTGGAGATCTTCACCCGGGCGACGGCCGACGGCGTCCCGCCGGCGGTCGCCGCGGACCGCCTCGCCGAGAAGCGGATGCGCGAGATCAGCGCCCTGCGCACGGTGCTGCTGCCCGGCGCCCGCCGCGCCTGATCGGACCGGCGCACGACCCCGTGATGCGCGGGGGGCCGCAGTGACGGCCCCCCGCGCATCACGATGTGGAACCGGATTCTCACTTCTCCGCCCGAATGGGTGATCCGAGGTCCCCCTAGGGGGGATAATCAGTCCTGGAACGACGGACCCAAGACACCTCCGGACAGCGCGCAAACCGCCGCAAAACCTCCCTTGACCTGGAAAGACCTGGTCTCGGGTGCGTTCGGTGCGCGCCACGTCACACCAACGACGTACCGTCCAGCGGCGGAAACAGGTACCGTTAATGCTCCAAGGGACGGCTTCTCCCATTCGGGCAGGCCGGTCCTGATCATGAACACGTGTCAGACTCGGGGCCGTGAGCCCCATCGTTGAGGGGGTCGACCCATGGGGCGCGGCCGGGCCAAGGCCAAGCAGACGAAGGTCGCCCGCGAGCTGAAGTACAACAGCGGCGGGTTCGACGCCAACCGTCTGTCCAACGAGCTGGGCGTATCGCCGTCCGCTCCTTCGATCGAGCCGGAGCCGATCGAAGAAGAGGACGACGACGACCCGTACGCGGAGTACGCAGCCCGCTACGGCGACCTCGACGACGAGGACGACAACGAGCCGGGCGCCGGGCCGTCGCAGGCCTCCCGCCGCTCGTAACCACAGCAGTCCCGCCGACCGGTCCGGCGCCCGCCCGGGCGCCGGACCGGTCTTCGGCGTTCCCTCGGACGGGGCCTCGCACGGGACCTCCCACGGTGTTCCTCCACACCGTCCGCCGATCGGCTCCACACGGTCCGCCGACCGCCTCCACCACGCGCGAGAGGGCCCCTCCGGTGCTCCGGAGGGGCCCTCTCGTCGTCACGGGCGGGGTCAGCTCGCCTGGAAGCCCTCGTAGGCGTTGTAGAGGGCCGCGCCGCCCTCGTGCCCGTCGCCGCGCTCGACGATGTCGCCGAGCAGCCAGGCCTCCACGCCGCGGTCCTCCAGGATCGACAGCACGACGTCCACCGAGTGCGGCGGGACGACGGCGACCATGCCGACGCCCATGTTCAGCGTCTTCTCGATCTCCAGGGTGGCCACCTTGCCGACCTCGGCGACGGTCTGGAAGACCGGCAGCGGGGTCCAGGTGCCGCGGTCCAGGCGGGCGTGCAGGCCGTCCGGGATCACCCGGGCCAGGTTGGCCGCCAGGCCGCCGCCGGTGACGTGCGAGAAGGCGTGCACCTCGGTGGCGCGGGTGAGCGCCAGGCAGTCCAGCGAGTAGATCCGGGTCGGCTCCAGGAGCTCCTCGCCGAGGGTGCGGCCGAACTCCTCGACCTTGCGGTCCAGCTTCCAGCCGGCCTCGTTCAGCAGCACGTGGCGGACCAGCGAGTAACCGTTGGAGTGCAGGCCGGAGGCGGCCATCGCGATCACCACGTCGCCCGCCCGGACCCGGTCCGCGCCGAGCAGCGCGTCGGCCTCCACCACACCGGTGCCGGCGCCCGCGACGTCGTACTCGTCCGGGCCCAGCAGGCCCGGGTGCTCGGCGGTCTCGCCGCCGACCAGGGCGCAGCCGGCCAGGGCGCAGCCCTCGGCGATGCCCTTGACGATCGCGGCGACGCGCTCCGGGACGACCTTGCCGACGCAGATGTAGTCGGTCATGAACAGCGGCTCGGCGCCGCACACCACCAGGTCGTCGACGACCATGCCGACCAGGTCGTGGCCGATGGTGTCGTGCTTGTCCATGGCGGCGGCGATCGCCACCTTGGTCCCCACGCCGTCGGTGGCCGAGGCCAGCAGCGGACGCTCGTAGTTCTTGAAGGCGGACGCGTCGAAGAGGCCGGCGAAGCCGCCGAGACCGCCGACCACCTCGGGGCGGTTGGCCTTCTTCACCCACTGCTTCATGAGCTCGACGGCGCGGTCGCCCGCCTCGATGTCGACACCGGCGGCGGCGTAGGTGGCGCCGTTCTGGTTGGAGCTGGTCACTGCGTGCGGCCCTTTCGGGTCAGGTGGGGGTGGTTCTTCGGAACAGCTGGGGGTGGAACAGCGGTGGGGCCCCGGTTCGCGGGACCCCACCGTCGATTCGTTACGGCCGGCGCAGCGCGTCGGCCGCGCCCGCCCCGCCGAGCAGCGACTGGACGCCGTCCAGGTCGCTGCCGCTGGTCGGCTTGCCGCGGACGGCCGGCGGCTGCTGGCCACCCTTGATCTCGGCCTCCAGCAGGAGCTTGCCGAGCAGCGCCGGGTCCGGCAGCTCCATCGGGTACTCGCCGTCGAAGCAGGCCCGGCAGAGCTTGTCCTTGGGCTGCTTGGTGGCCTCGATCATGCCGTCGATCGAGATGTAGGAGAGCGAGTCGGCACCGAGCGTGCGGCCGATCTCCTCGATGGTCATGCCGTTGGCGATCAGCTCCGCGCGGGTGGCGAAGTCGATGCCGAAGAAGCAGGGCCACTTCACCGGCGGCGAGGAGATCCGGATGTGGACCTCGGCGGCGCCGGCCTCGCGCAGCATCTTCACCAGCGCGCGCTGGGTGTTGCCGCGCACGATCGAGTCGTCCACGACCACCAGGCGCTTGCCCGCGATGACCTCGCGCAGCGGGTTGAGCTTGAGCCGGATGCCGAGCTGGCGGATCGTCTGGCTGGGCTGGATGAAGGTGCGGCCCACGTAGGCGTTCTTCACCAGGCCGGAGCCGTACGGGATGCCGCTGGCCTCGGCGTAGCCGATCGCGGCGGGGGTGCCGGACTCGGGCGTGGCTATCACCAGGTCGGCCTCGACCGGGGCCTCCTTCGCCAGGCGGCGGCCCATCTCCACGCGGGAGAGGTGCACGTTGCGGCCGGCGATGGAGGTGTCGGGGCGGGCCAGGTAGACGTACTCGAACACGCAGCCCTTGGGCTTCGCCTCGGCGAAGCGGGAGGTGCGGATGCCGTTCTCGTCGATGGCGATGAGCTCGCCGGGCTCGACCTCGCGGATGAAGGAGGCGCCGCAGATGTCCAGCGCCGCCGTCTCGGAGGCGACCACCCAGCCGCGCTCCAGCCGGCCGAGCACCAGCGGGCGGATGCCCTGCGGGTCGCGGGCGGCGTAGAGGGTGTGCTCGTCCATGAAGACGAGCGAGAACGCGCCCTTGACCTTGGGCAGCACGACCTTGGCCGTCTCCTCGATGGAGAGGTCCGGGTGGCCGGCGAGCAGGGCCGTCACCAGGTCGGTGTCATTGGTCGCGGCCGTCCGGCCGGAGCGCGAGACGTGCTCCTCACCGGGCAGTTCGGCGACCATGGCCGCCAGTTCGGCGGTGTTCACCAGGTTTCCGTTGTGCCCGAGGGCCAGCGAACCGTGAACGGTCGCCCGGAAGGTCGGCTGGGCGTTCTCCCAGACCGAGGAACCGGTGGTCGAGTAGCGGGCGTGTCCGACGGCGATATGCCCGTGCAACGACCCCAGCGAGGCCTCGTCGAAGACCTGGGAGACGAGTCCCATGTCCTTGAAGACGAGAATCTGGGAGCCGTTGCTCACTGCGATGCCCGCGGATTCCTGACCGCGGTGCTGCAGGGCGTAAAGGCCGAAGAACGTGAGCTTGGCGACCTCCTCGCCGGGAGCCCAGACACCGAAGACGCCACAAGCGTCCTGGGGGCCTTTCTCACCGGGAAGAAGATCGTGGTTGAGTCTTCCGTCACCACGTGGCACGCCTTCGAGTCTAGGGCAGTTGGCTCCGGCTTCCGGACCCCGGGACTGCGGGTTTGTCCGGCGATCCCGAGTTAACGCGCGTAGACAAAACCCCTTACCGGCCCGGGATTTCGGGTGGGGGGAATTCCGGCGCGGGGCGGTTGGCCTTGTGGTTCGCGCCTGTTGGGGAGTTCGGTGTGCGCGGCGGCGGGGGTCGGGGGGCGCACGAACGTGAGCCTGCTCACCCGGGGTTCCCCCGCCGGTCGCCCGCTGGTTTCCCGCCGGTTTCCCGTCGGCCGCTCCCCGGTTTCCCGCCGGCCGGTCCCGGCCGGTTCCCGATCGCTCCTCGGTCAGGCGGCCGGCAGCAGCAGGCCCCAGGCCCCCGGGTGGACCGTCCAGGTCCGCGCCCGGACCGGACCGACCGGGCGGCCGTCCGCCTCGTAGTCGAAGCCGCGCCCGACCACCGACACGCTCGCCGCCCGGGCGCGCACCAGGGCGCCGGAGGCGGCGACCACGACCTCCATCTCCCCCGTCCCGTCGGAGGCGCCGGACGGGAGCGTGACCTGGACCAGCCGGACCGGGCGGTGGACGTCCGCGAGCAGCCGGCCGTCGGCCTCGACCCGGACCCGGGAGCCGTGGTCGGCGCTGTCCGGAGTGAGTGCGTTCGCCTGCTCGGCCGCAGCCAGTTTCGCCCATAGCGAACGCCAGCCACCCGAACGGCCCGCGGCGCGGCGCGCACCCCCGCCGGTGATCCGCACCCCGCCCAGCGCCACCCCGCCACCGTCGTCCACCAGCAGGTCCAGCCGGCGCGGCGCGCCCGACAGCACCGCCCGCGCGGCCCGGACCGGCTCCCCCGGCACGCCGAGCGCGCGGGCCGCCGCCAGTTCCTCCGAGCGGCCGACCGGAACCATCCCCACCGGTTCGGCGCCCAGCTCACGCTGGCGGTGGAGGGCCTGGAGCACTCGCTGCAACGCGAGATCGGAACCGATCACCACCGGTCGCCTCCGGCCCCGGTGCGAAAGAACCCGGTCGAGCTCGGAAGGGCTCTCCGGAAAGGCCACCTTCGCGTCCGCACCCCCGCAGAGCACGTCCTTCGCGATCCGCACCGACTCGCCGTCGGTCTGCCGGGCCACCGGGTCGAGGAGCAGCAGGAGCGGCTCCGGGCCGCCGGTAGCAGGCGTGGACAGGGACGACACGACCGGTCCTTCCTCAGGTAATCTCTCGGTGCAAGAGCCCCTTGCGCCATTGCGCCAGGGGCTTCGTCTATCTCGGGGCAGACTGCGGCCTACGCAGGATGCCCCAACCGGAAGGGGTGTACGCCTGTGCCGGCACTCGTGCTCGTTGGCGCTCAGTGGGGAGACGAGGGCAAGGGGAAGGCCACCGACCTCCTCGGTGGCTCCGTCGACTACGTCGTCCGCTACCAGGGCGGCAACAACGCCGGTCACACGGTGGTCATCGGCGACCAGAAGTACGCCCTGCACCTGCTCCCTTCCGGAATCCTCAGCCCGAACGTGACGCCGGTGATCGGCAACGGCGTCGTGATCGACCCGGCCGTGCTGCTCTCCGAGCTGGCCGGCCTGAACGAGCGCGGCATCGACACCTCGAAGCTGCTGATCTCGGGCAACGCCCACCTGATCACGCCGTACCACCGCACCCTGGACAAGGTCACCGAGCGCTTCCTCGGCAAGCGCCGCATCGGCACCACCGGCCGCGGCATCGGCCCGACCTACGCGGACAAGATCAACCGCGTCGGCATCCGGGTCCAGGACCTGTTCGACGAGTCGATCCTGCGCCAGAAGATCGAGGCGGCGCTGCACGACAAGAACCAGATCCTGGTCAAGCTGTACAACCGCCGCACCATCCCGGCCGACCTGGTGGTCGAGGAGTACCTGGGCTACGCGGAGAAGATCAAGCCCTTCCTCGCCGACACCACCCTCGTGCTGGACGAGGCGCTGAAGGCCGACAAGGTCGTCCTGCTGGAGGGCGGCCAGGGCACCCTGCTCGACGTCGACCACGGCACGTACCCCTTCGTGACCTCGTCGAACCCGACCGCGGGCGGCGCCTGCACCGGCGCCGGCATCGGCCCGACCAAGATCGACCGGGTCATCGGCATCCTCAAGGCGTACACCACCCGCGTCGGCTCCGGCCCGTTCCCGACCGAGCTGCTCGACGCGGACGGCGAGGCGCTGCGCCGGATCGGCGGCGAGCGCGGTGTCACCACCGGCCGCGACCGCCGCTGCGGCTGGTTCGACGCCGTCATCGCGCGCTACGCGACCCGGGTCAACGGCCTCACCGACTTCTTCCTCACCAAGCTGGACGTGCTGACCGGCTGGGAGCAGATCCCGGTCTGCGTCGCGTACGAGATCGACGGCAAGCGGGTCGAGGAGCTCCCCTACAACCAGTCGGACTTCCACCACGCCAAGCCGATCTACGAGACGCTGCCGGGCTGGACCGAGGACATCAGCAAGGCGAAGACCTTCGCCGAGCTGCCGAAGAACGCCCAGGCGTACGTGAAGGCGCTGGAGGAGATGTCGGGCGCGCCGATCTCGGCCATCGGCGTCGGCCCGGGCCGCGACGAGACGATCCAGATCAACTCGTTCATCTGAGCCTGATCGCCGGACCGGTCGCTTCGAGGGCCCCGCGGGATCCGTCCCGCGGGGCCTTCGTTCTGCCCGGACTCACGATTTTGCACTAGTGCAGACAGCTATTGCATCTAGTGCAGGGCCCGGCTACGTTCGGATCATGACCGCGAAGCTGCCCTCACCCGTCGTCCTCACCGGCCGCCACATCCGCCTGGAGCCGCTGGAGCGCCGCCACCTCACCGACCTGTGGACCGCCGTCGGCCCCGACCCCGAGGTCTGGCGCTGGACGATGGCGTCGGTGCCCGGCTCGGAGGAGGAGTTCGGCGCGATCCTCGACACCCGGATCGCGGAGACGGCCTCGGGCGAGTCGGTGTACTTCGCCGCCGTCGACCTCGCGGACGGCCGGGCCGTCGGCGTCACCGGCTACCACGACTACAGCGCGCGGGACGAGTCCGTGGAGATCGGCGGCACCTGGTACGCCCGCTCGGCCTGGCGCACGGCGGTCAACACCGAGGCGAAGCTGCTGCTCCTGCGCCACGCCTTCGAGGACCTCGGCATGGGCCGCGTCTTCTGGAAGACCGACGCCCGCAACGAGCGCTCCCGCGCCGCGGTGCTGCGCCTCGGCGCCCAGTACGAGGGGACCCTGCGCCGCCACCGGCTGCGCCCCGACGGCAGCTGGCGGGACAGCTGCTACTTCTCGATGCTCGCCGACGAGTGGCCGGCGGCCGAGTCCCGCCTGGCGGAGCGGCTCGCACGGGGCTGAGCCGCGGCCCGGCCCGGCCGAGCCGCGGCCCGGCCGGGCCCGGCGGCTACTTCCGGTCGCCCGAGGCGGAGTGACCGGCCGCCAACTCGCGCTTCGCCGCCCGCAGTTCGGAGGGCTGGATGTTCACCAGCCAGACCAGCCAGCCGACGAACAGGACGGCGAGCAGGAGCGCCGACAATCCGGCGACGAGAAGCGCATTCACCGGGATGCGGACATGCGCCGGGGAGAACGGGGCCGGTGGGGGAGGCCTGGTGGCGTGGGGAGGGGCATGGCTGTCTCCGGTCAGTGATGTCGGGCGCCGCGACCATGCATCTGATGTGTCATTACGGCCGATGGACGACTGTTTGACGACTGTTTAGGCGGCAACAAGTCAGCGAGTGACAGGACGACCATAGGGTCAGGGTGCCAGAGTTGCTACCGAGCGCGAGGACGTTCACTCCATCGTGGGGTATCCCCCGTTTCGGTAGCTAGGGCCCGGCACGCGCGGCACACTTCACCGGAAGCATCGACGCCAGCCGCGACCCGGAGAAGAGAGTCATGCCACCCCGCTTGTCGCCGACCGTGCGCCAACAGCGCCTCGGGATCGAGTTGCGCAGGATGCGCGAGCTCGTGGGCGTCACGCCCAAGAGCCTGGCCGCCACCATCGGCACCGACCTGCCGAAGATCTCCCAGATGGAGAACGGGAAGTCGGGCATCAGCGCCGAGCGGCTGCGGATCTGGGCGCACACCTGCGGCTGCGAGGACGGCCCCTACCTGGACGCGCTGCTGGCGATGACCCAGGACCGGCGCAAGTACTGGTGGGACGGCTACCGCGGCCGGCTGCCGAACGCGATCATCGACATCGCGGAGATGGAGCACCACGCGTCCTCCCTCTCCATCCTGAACAGCACCTTCATCCCCGGCCTGCTGCAGACCCCGGAGTACGCCGCCGCGGTGTTCGAGCGCCTGCCCCCGCAGTACCGGCAGGAGGCCGAGGTCCGGAAGGCGTTCCGGATCCGGCGCCAGCAGATCTTCGTCGACCACCCGAAGCCGTACAGCGCGTTCCTGCACGAGTCCGCGCTGCGCATGCAGTTCGGCGGTCCGGAAGTGCTGCGCGACCAGCTGCGGAGCGTGCTGGAGAATTCCGAACGGTCCGGTGTGGAGATCCGGGTGATCCCGTTCAGCGTGCCCACCTACACCGGTTCCGGAGAGAGCCTGTACCTCGCCCGCGGGCCCGTCCCGGAACTCGACACCGTCCAGATCGACCTCTCCCACGGGCCCAAATTCGTGCACACCCAGGCCGAACTGGCCTCCTACCGGCGGATCAAGGAGGAGACCGCGGCCATCGCGCTCGGGCTGGACGAGTCCCGGGACTTCATCCGGGCCTTGCTGAAAGACTTCGCATGAGTGGCTGGCGCAAGGCCTCGGCGAGCGGCGAGAGCACCGACTGCGTCGAGGTCAGAGCGGCGGGCGAGCTGGTGGAGATCCGCGAGTCCGACCGGCCCGAGGTCGTCGTGCAGACCACCCCGCGCAAGTGGGCCGCCTTCGTCCGCGGGGTGAAGTCCGGGGAGTTCGACCGGTACGGCGACTTCACCCGGCCGTGACGTCCGGCCCGGTCGCGTGAGGTCCGCACCGTCCGAACGCGGGGACCGCCCCCGCCCCGGACACGAGGTCCGCCCCGCCCCGAAAGCGAGGTCCGCCCCCGGCCCGCCGCGCACGTCAGGACCCTCCCCTTGCCCTAGGCTTGCAGCCCACAGTGGACCCCTGCGCCTGACGCGGCACTCCCGGTGGGGTGCGCGTGCGGGAGAAATCGGAGCATCCGGGGATGGCTCGGCACCTGATCACCAGCGCCCTTCCGTACATCAACGGGATCAAGCACCTGGGCAACATGGTCGGGTCCATGCTCCCGGCGGACGTCTACTCCCGCTACCTGCGCCGACGAGGGCACGAGGTGCTCTTCATCTGCGCCACCGACGAGCACGGCACGCCCGCCGAACTGGCCGCTCAGGAAGCCGGGTTGCCGGTCGCGGAGTTCTGCGCCCGGGCGCACGACGCGCAGCGGGCGGTGTACGACGGCTTCGGGCTCTCCTTCGACCACTTCGGCCGCAGCTCCTCACCGCAGAACCGGGAGATCACCCAGGAGATCGCCCGCGAGCTCCAGCGCAACGGCTTCATCGAGGAGCGCGCGATCCGCCAGGTGTACTCCAACGCCGACGGCCGCTTCCTGCCGGACCGCTACATCATCGGCACCTGCCCGCACTGCGGCTACGACAAGGCCCGCGGCGACCAGTGCGAGAACTGCACCCGGGTGCTCGACCCGACCGACCTGCTGGAGCCCCGCTCGGCGATCAGCGGCAGCTCCGACCTTGAGGTCCGGGAGACCCGCCACCTCTTCCTGCTCCAGTCCAAGCTCACCGAGGAGGTCGAGGACTGGGTCGCCGGCCACTCCGACGACTGGCCGGTGCTGGCCTCCTCGATCGCCCGCAAGTGGCTGACCGAGGGCCTCCAGGACCGCTCGATCACCCGCGACCTGGAGTGGGGCGTCCCGGTGCCGGCCGACGTGTGGCCCGAACTGGCCGCCCAGGGCAAGGTGTTCTACGTCTGGTTCGACGCCCCGATCGAGTACATCGGCGCCACCAAGGAATGGGCCGACGCGGCCCCGGCCGGGCAGCTGCGGGACTGGAAGTCCTGGTGGTACGAGGCCGACGAGACCGTCCGCTACACCGAGTTCATGGCCAAGGACAACGTCCCGTTCCACACCGTGATGTTCCCGGCCACGCTGCTCGGCTCGCGCCGCCCGTGGAAGAAGGTCGACTACGTCAAGGCCTTCAACTGGCTGACGTACTACGGCGGGAAGTTCTCCACCAGCCAGAAGCGCGGCGTCTTCACCGACGTCGCGCTGGAGCTGCTGCCCGCCGACTACTGGCGCTACTTCCTGATGGCGCACGCGCCCGAGTCGGACGACTCCAGCTTCACCTGGGACCTGTTCGCCTCGGTCGTCAACAAGGACCTCGCCGACACCCTCGGCAACTTCGTCAACCGGGTGCTCTCCTTCAGCCGCAGGCGCTTCGGCGACGACGTCCCGGGCGGGCACGCGCCGGGCGAGGCCGAGCAGCGCCTCGGCGAGCAGGTCGCCGCGCTGCTCGCCGAGTACGAGGCCCAGCTGGACGCGCTCGGCTTCCGCAAGGCGGCACAGGCCCTGCGCGCGCTGTGGAGCGCCGGCAACGCCTACCTGGACGAGAAGGCGCCCTGGCAGCAGGTGAAGACCGACCCGGAGGCGGCGGCACTGACCCTGCGCACCGCGATGAACCTGATCCACCTGTACGCGGTGGTCTCCGAGCCGTTCATCCCGGCCGCGGCGGCGGCGATGCGCGGGGCCTTCACCCTGCCCGAGGACTCCCCGGCCGCCACCCGGGACTGGATCTCCCCGCACGAGGCGCGGGCCCTGGAGCTGGTGCCGGCCGGGACGGCGTTCACGGTGCCGCCGGTGCTGTTCGCCAAGATCACGGACGAGGACCTGGCGGCCTGGACGGCGCGCTTCGGCGGCTCGGCGGGCTGAGCGGCGTGAACCGCCGGACGGCGGCGGGGCCGGGGCGGACCCCGGGCCCGCCGCCGTCCTGCACCCCCGGGCTACTCCGCCCCGTCAGCCCCGGCCGCCGTCTCCTCGGCCACCCAGGCGAGGTAGTCCGCGCTGCCGCCCGACACCGGTACGGCGATCAGCTCGGGCGTCTCGTAGGAGTGCCGCCCGGACACGAACGCGCCCAGCCGGTCCACGAGTTCGGCCCTGGTCTTGAGGTCGATCCGCCACTCCCCGGCGTCCTGCACCTCGCCGTCCCACCAGTACACCGACCGCACGGGGTACACCTGGGCGCAGGCGGCCAGCCGCTCCCGCACCACGGCGGACGCCAGGGCCCGGGCCTGCTCCTCGCTCTCGTGGGTCGTGGTCACCACGACGACGTCGCCCCGCTCGTTCGCTGTCATGCTCCGACGGTATCCCGGTGCCGGGCGGCGGCCGGGGCGGTGGGCCCGCGGCCGCCGGGGCCCGCCGCCGGGTCAGTCCCGGCGGGCGGTGTGGACGGTCATCGCGGAGAGGTAGAAGGCGTCCGGGCGGTGCAGGACGCCGGTGGGGGCGTCCTCGGCGAGCAGGGCTTCCAGGGTGGCCCGGTCCTCGGCGTCGAGCTGTTCGGCGAGCTGGTCGTGCCGCCGGGTCAGCTGGGTGTGCAGGTAGCGGCGGACCGGTCCGGCGAGCGGGGCGGGGTGGTCGACCAGGAAGGTGCGGGTGCCCGTCACGGTCAGTCCGGCCCGCCGCAGCATGGCCGGCCAGTCCTCGACCTCCGCGGTGCTGCCGGGCAGTTCGGCCCGCATGGTGCTGAAGCCGTCCTCGTGGGCGGCGTCCATCCGGGACTGGAAGCCGGGCCGGCCGAGGCCGAAGTCGCGCGGCAGGTAGCGCGCCGGCAGTCCGCTCTCCGCGACGGCGAGCAGACCGCCGGGCCGCAGCAGCCCGGCGAGCGAGGTGAGCGCGGCCTGTTGGTCGCCCAGGTGGTGGATGGCGTTGCCGGACCAGATCAGGTCGGCCTCGCCGAGCTTGTCGAACTCGGCGGGCAGGTCCGCCTGTCGGGTGCCGAGCCGACCGCCGGATCGGGTCCGGGCGCGCTCCAGCAGGGCGGCCGACTGGTCGACGGCCACCACCTCGGCCGCCGGGAAGACCTCGGCCAGCAGTCCGGCGATCACCCCGGGCCCGCTGCCGACGTCGAGGACCCGCCGCACCTCGCCCTCCCCGTGCAG
Organism: Kitasatospora sp. NPDC005856; assembly: GCF_040629945.1. Lineage (NCBI taxonomy): Bacteria > Bacillati > Actinomycetota > Actinomycetes > Kitasatosporales > Streptomycetaceae > Kitasatospora > Kitasatospora sp. NPDC005856. The sequence continues at coordinate 80,810 of NZ_JBEXWT010000031.1, forward strand.
GCCGAGCAGCCACCGCCCGGCCTCGGTGACGGCGCCGGCCCGCAGGTCGGCCTCCAGCTCCAGGTGCGCGGCGAGCGCGTCCCAGTCGAGGTCGGCGGCGGGAACGTGGCCGTGGCTGTGGGTGTGGCCGTGGCTGTGACCGTGGGAGTGGCCGTGCTGGTGCGCTGACATCCGGATTCTCCGATCGTGGCTGGGTTGACGAAAGCTTCCCGCTCAGGCGGGCAGGGCGGCGCCGGACGCGCGGTACCGCCGCACCGCCCGGTCGAGTTCCTCCGCCGCGAGGTCGTGGTCGAGCGCGAAGGCGGCCGCCGCGCCCATCCCGGCGGCGGTGACCACCTGGGCCCGCGGGTCGGCGGCGTTGCCGACCGCCCAGACGCCGGGCAGGCTGGTGCGGCCGGTCCGGTCGGTGGTGACCCAGCCGTTGTCGTCCCGGGCGCAGTCGAGACCGAAGAGCAGCGCGTCCCGCGGCACCGGCTGCGGGAAGACGAACACCGCCGCGCGCGGCACCACCTGCCCCTCGGCGAGTTCGACGCCGCGCAGCCGCCCCTCGTCGGACACCAGACGGACGATCCGCCCCTCGACCACCCGCACGTCCCGGGCGGCGAGCCGCTCCCGCTCGGCGTCGGTCAGCACCAGGGTGTGCGCGAGCAGCACCACGTCCGCCGACCACTGCCGCAGCAGCAGTGCCTGGTCGACCGCCCCCGGGCCAGTGCCGAGCACCCCGAGCGGACGGTCGCGGACCTCCCAGGCGTGGCAGTACGGGCAGTGCAGCACGTCGCGGCCCCACGACTCGGCCAGGCCCGGCAGCTCCGGCAGCCCGTCCCGCAGCCCGGTGGCGACGACCACCCGGCGCGCGTGCAGCACCGGCCCGCCGGCCAGGTGGACCACGAAGCCCGGCCCGGCGGAGCCGCCCGAGTCGACGTGCTCGACGTGCTCGACGTGCTCGACGTGCTCGACGTGATCGACGTGATCGATGGGCTGGATGTGCTCGACGTGCTCGACGTGCTCGACCCGGGCGTCGATCAGGTCCACCCCGTACCGGGCGACCTCCTCCCGTCCGACCGCCAGCAGCGCCGCCGGGGGCATGCCGTCCCGGCTCAGGTAGCCGTGCATGTGGGCGGCGGGCGCGTTGCGCGGCTCGCCGGCGTCCACCACGGCGACCCTGCGGCGGGCCCGGCCCAGCACCAGCGCGGCGTTCAGTCCCGCCGCTCCGGCGCCGACCACCACCACGTCGTAGCGCTCGCGTTCCCTGGTCCCGGTGGGTCCGGCCGTCCCGGCCGTCCCGGTCGTCAGTGCCGTACCCGCTGTCCCTGCCGTCTCGCCCATGGCGCTCACCTCCGTCGCCAGGCTGCGGCCCGCCCCACTACATCGGCAAGCTTTGTTGCCGGCTCAGCAAACCGCCGGGGTCACGCCCCCGTCCGCCGCCAGTACGACCGTGCGGCCACCACCAGCGCGACCCCGTACCCGGCGAACCCACACATCCCCACCCAGGCGATCTCCAGCGCGCTCTGCTCACTGGCGAACTCGCCCAGCCTGATCCGCGTCACCCCGGCGGTGCACAGCGTCAGGTAGCCGATCCCGATCACCCCGTACGGCGCCAGCGTGGCCGCGCCCACCAGGGCCGGGGTGAGCGGCAGCCAGCGCGGCACCCGGCGACCGCGCAGCAGCAGGGTCCAGCGCGGGAAGACCTGCCCCCACGGGCGGACCAGCCCCCAGAGCAGGAACACCCCGAGCAGTGCCAGCAGCGCGGTGCCGTCGAGCCCCCGGCGTTCCAGGGCGAGCCAGAGCCCGGAGGAGCCGTTGCCCACGTAGCTCGCGTACATCTGGTCGCCGCTGATCCCGGCGAAGCTGCCGCCGAGCGCCCAGCTCAGCTTCATCAGCACGTACGGAACGAACGCCAGGGTGCCCGCCCAGGCGGCGAGTTGGACGACCGGCGGGGCCGCCGAAGGAGCCGGCGCCGCCCGTCCGGCCCGTCCGGCCCGTTCGGTCCGGTCGGCCGGACCGCCACGGGCGCCGGGCCGCGGCCCCCGGGCGGCACGGGCCAGCAGCACCGCCCCCAGCGCCGCGAGGGCGCGCTCCACCGCGTCGGGGACGCTGTCCACCCGCTGGCCGAAGAGCAGCGTCACCAGGTCCATCAGCAGGCTCCAGGCCCCGACCGCGGCCACCCCGCACAGCGACCACAGCAGCCACCGCAGCGGCCGCGCCCGCTCGCGTCGCACCACCGCCACGCCGGCAGCCGCCGAGGCGACCCCCACGCCGGCCACCACCCACCCCGGCCAGTCCGCGCCGAACAGCCGCGCCCCGCCCAGTGCGCACCCCAGCCCGAACCCGGCGTACCCGAGGCCCCAGCCCGTCACCGCCCACCCGTTCCTCACCATGCCCACAGGCTCGCCCGCACCGCCCCCGCCGCTCCTCCCCCGGCGCGGTGATCCGGCTCCCCCGGCCGGGGGAGCCGGGCCGCACTCGGGCTGGAGCGCGCGCACAGCCCGGGCCGGGCGCGATCTGCCGCTCTCCACCCGGAACACGGACGAGTTCATCGGCCTGGAGGCAGGCATCGAGGTCATCGCGGTCATCGCGGTGCAGCCCTCCCCGCCTCAGCGCACCTTCCGGTCTCGTCTCGCCCGGCCGTGGCGGCCGGGAGGGGCGGCCGGGAGGGGCGGCCGGGAGGGGCGGCCCGGCTTGCGACGGCCGGACGGGGCGGGGGTCAGCCCCTCGGGGCCGCGAAGCAGTGGACGGTGACGGTCCGTCCGGAGGACCACCGCTGGTCGCCGCCGCCGAGGTGGATCCAGCCGAGGCGGCGGTAGAGGGCCACGGCGGCGGTGTCGGTGGCGAGCACGTCGAGGACGGGGTGCAGGCCGAGCGCCCGCGCGTGCGCCACGGCGCAGGCCAGCAGCCGGGCGCCGATGTGGTGGCCGCGCGCCCCGGGGGCGACGTAGAGCCTGCCGATCACGGCGGTGAGCTCCGGGCGGCCGCCGGTCCGCCGGCTCCACAGGACGGGGGCGAGGTCGCCCGGGGCGCTGCGGGCGAGCCCGACGTGTCCGCTGAGCCGGCCGCCCGACTCGGCGATCCAGGAGGCGAGCAGGCCGTCCGGGGTCAGCCAGGCGGCGGGACGGTCGGGCCAGTCGGCGGGATAGCCGTCGGCGGTGTGGACGTCGCCCAGCACCCGGACGCAGTCGGCGAGGTCGTCGGCGCGGCGAGGTCTGATGACCACCCCCGCTCCGGCCTGCCCTGAGTCGGACGCGACGACGGTGGCGCGTTCTTCGAGGTCTGCCATGCCGGTACGTTACCGGCCGGCCCTCACCGTCGCAGCAGGTCGACGACCCCGGTCAGGTCCTCCCCGCCGCCGCCGATCTCCAGTCGGTGTTCCATCAAGCGGAAGTACGGCTCGAGGAGTTCGGCGCTGACCCGCTGTTCCTCGGCGGTGCGCAGCAGCGTCTCCTTGCCGGCCACCTGCATCGCCAGGTCGGACACCACGTCCCGGGCGTAGTCGCCGCTCTCCAGCTGCTCCGCCGTCCTGGCCACCGAGCCGGACATCGCGGCCAGCCAGCCGCCCAGCAGCGGCGCCAGCTCGCTCGGGGCCACGGCCTCGCCGCGGACCAGCGCGAAGGCGTGCGCGATCCCGGCGAACATCCCGTACATCCCGCTGAGCAGCGCCACGTCGTGCAGCGCCGCGAACCCGGCGTCCGCGCCGACGTACCGGGTGCCGGCCGGGACGGCGAGGACGCCCGCGTGCTCCTGGAACAGCTCGGACGAGCCGCTGTAGAACACGTACGCCCCGGCCGCCGGGACGCCGATCATCGGCGGGACGGCCATGATCCCGCCGTCCAGGTAGCGGGCGCCGCGCTCCTCGGCCCAGGCGGCACGGGCGCGGGCCTGCCCGGGGGTGCTGGTGACCACGTTGACCAGGTCCCTGCCGGTCAGGTCGGCGCCGTCCAGCGCCGCCGGCACGGAGGCGTCGTCGAGCAGGCAGACGACGACCAGCCGGTTCGCGGCGACGGCCTCCGCGGCGGTGGCGGTGACGGTGGCACCGCGGGCGGCGAGTGCCTCGGCGCGGGCGGCGGTGCGGTTCCAGACGGTCAGCGGGTGCCCGGCGGCGAGCCAGGCCTCGGCCAGCGCGGTGCCCATCGCGCCGAGGCCCAGCAGGGTGAGCGGGGTGAGCGGGGTGAGCGGGGTGAGCGGGGTGCTGGACGGGTTCTCAACGGGGTTGGTTTCCATGGCAGTCAGCCTCCGCGCCGGCCCCGGAAACGATCAAGTACGCACTTCGAAGTGGGTGGTTACCCTGGGGTGAGCATCGAGGCGGCGCGAGTCGGAGGGGGCGGGCATGGCGAGTGTTCCGAGGCCGGGGGCGCACATCTGCGGGACCGACGCCGCCATGGACGTGATCGGCGGCAAGTGGAAGGTGTCGATCCTCTGGGCCCTGGGCGAACGCCCGCACTGCCGCTTCGGCGAACTGCGCAGGCTGCTGCCGGGGATCACCGAGAAGGTGCTGGCCGCGCACCTGCGCGAGATGGAGGCGCACGGCATCGTGCACCGGGAGGCGTACGAGGAGGTGCCGCCCCGGGTCGAGTACGCGCTGACCGAGGCGGGGCACCGCCTCAACACGGCGCTGGGGCCGCTGGGGGACTGGGGGCGGGAGCACGTCCTGGGCGGGGCACCCCACCCGGCCTGAACCCCCCGCCCCCGGCCCGAACCCCCCGTCCTCCGGCCCGAACTCCCCCGCGGGTTCAGGCGATCGCGGCCGACACCACCGCCGCCACCGCGATGTTGCAGGCAGCGGACACCCACACCGCCGGGTGCGGCTCCGGGTCGACCAGGATCTCGCCGAGCTTGCCCGGCGTCAGCAGGTCCACCAGCCAGAACGCGACGGCCATCAGCACCAGCCCGAGCAGGCCGTAACAGGCCGTCGACACCAGGCCCTTGCCGAAGTCGGCGTAGGTGTACATGATCGCGGTGAAGACGATGCCGCCGATGCCGAGCAGCGCGGAGCTGAGCAGGACGGCGGCGTTGCGGTTGCGCTCGACCCAGATCTGCCGGCCGAGCTTGCCGGGCGTCAGCAGGTCGACCAGGCCGATGCCGAGGAGCAGCAGCACCACGCCGAGGGCGCCGTAGGCCGCCGCCGCACCGAGCCCGTGCAGAATGTCGTTCATCGTGGTTCCAGCCCCCGGTCCGCTCAACGCCGTCCCCCGACCCGCCTGGTCAAGGGTTGGCAAAAGATACCCCACCCGGGTGAGGGCCGGACCGGGGATCCGGAAACCGGGGACGGGCCGTCCTGCTCGTGCGCCAGGTGGTCGGGGCAGGCCACGACGGCCGACGGCAGGCCGGGCGCCGCCACGGGGCTGCGGCCGGGAACCCCGTCGCGGAGCCCGTCACGAAACCCGTCGCACGGCGGCCCCCGATCGCCTTCAATACCGTCATGCGCCCCGACCCGACCACCGACCCGACCGCCGACCCGACCACCGGCCTCACCACCGCCGAGCTGCGCAGCGAGCGCCTCGACCTGCTGCCGATCGCCCCCGGGCACGCCGAGGAGCTGGCGGCCGCGCTCGCCGACCCGGCCCTGCACGCCTTCACCGGCGGCCGCCCGGCCACCGTCGAGGAGCAGCGCGCCCGCTGCGCCCGGCTCGCCGCCGGCTCCCCCGACCCGGCCGAGGCCTGGGGCAACTGGGTGCTGCGGCTGCGCACCGACGGCGCCCTCGCCGGCTACGTGCAGACCACTGTCCGCCCCGACGCGGCCGAACTCGCCTGGGTGGTCGGCACCCCCTGGCAGGGCCGCGGCCTGGCCACCGAGGCCGCCCGCGCCCTGCTCACCCACCTCACCGCCGCCGGCGTCACCACCGCCGTCGCCCACATCCACCCCGACCACCACGCCTCCGCCGCCGTCGCCCGCGCCCTCGGCCTGCGCCCCACCGCCCGCACCCAGGACGGCGAGACCCGCTGGGAGTCCGACCTCACCCGGCCGTAGCTCCGCCGCCGTGCCCGCCCGCACCCGCCGCCGCCGTGCCCGCCCGCATCCGCCGCCGCCGGAACTGGCACGCATGCACAACCAGTTCGAACAGATCCACCCGTTCCTCGACGGCAACGGCCGAACCGGCCGACTCGTCATGAACCTTGTCCTCGTCCGCCTCGGATATCCGCCGATCATCATCTTCAAGCGCCAGCGGGACGCGTACCTGACCGCGCTGCACAGGGCAGACACAGGGGACTTCGGCGCCCTCGGCGAGCTGATCGCCAGGGCGATGGAGGACAATCTCAACCGTTTCATCGTCCCCAACGTGGCTGGCCCCGCGAGGATGGTCCCGCTCGCCGCGCTCGTTGATGACGAACTGTCCCTTGCGGCGCTCCGGCAAGCAGCCCAACGTGGTCGCCTGAACGCCGTACAGGGCTCCGACGGTGTCTGGCGCTCGTCCCGTAAGTCCGTCGCGGCCTACAAAGCCACCAAACATCAGCGCAGGCCCCGTTCCACGGCTTGACCCCCGGCCCCGGAATGCGGACGGGTGGCGTGAGGTTTGATTGGGGCATGGCTTCTCGTGCACGTGTCCGCGCCCCCGAGCTGGTCGGCGCCGGTGGATGGCTCAACACAGGCGGCAAGGAACTCACGCTTGCCGACCTGCGAGGTAAGTGCGTCGTACTGGACTTCTGGACCTTCTGCTGCATCAACTGTCTGCACGTCCTGGACGAGCTGCGGGAGCTGGAGGAGAAGCACCGCGACACCGTGGTGATCGTCGGGGTGCACTCGCCGAAGTTCGTGCACGAGGCCGACCACCAGGCCGTCGTCGACGCCGTCGCCCGCTACGAGGTGCACCACCCGGTGCTGGACGACCCGGCGCTGGTCACCTGGAAGCAGTACGCCGTGCGGGCCTGGCCGACGCTGGTGGTGATCGACCCGGAGGGTTACGTGGTCGCCCAGCACGCCGGCGAGGGCCACGCCCACGCGCTCGCCCGGCTGGTCGAGGAGCTGGAGGCCGAGCACGCCGCGAAGGGCACGCTGCGCCGCGGCGACGGCCCGTACGTGCCGCCGGAGCCGACCGCCGGGGACCTCAAGTTCCCCGGCAAGGCGGTCCGGCTGCCGAACGGCCACTTCCTGGTCGCCGACTCCGGTCACCACTCGCTGGTCGAGCTGGCCGAGGACGGCGAGACGGTGGTGCGCCGGATCGGCGACGGGCAGCGCGGCCTGGTGGACGGCGACGGCGCGGACGGCGACGGCCCGCGGTTCAGCGAGCCGCAGGGCCTCGCCCTGCTCCCGGAGGGCCACCCCTACGACTTCGACGTGGTCGTGGCCGACACCGTCAACCACGCCCTGCGCGGCGTGCGCCTCGCCGACGGCCGGGTGACCACGCTGGCCGGTACCGGCCGCCAGTGGTGGCAGGGCTCGGCCACCGAGGGCCCGGCCCGCGAGGTGGACCTCTCCTCGCCGTGGGACGTCGCCTGGTTCGACGGCCGGGTGTGGATCGCGATGGCCGGCGTGCACCAGCTCTGGTCGTACGACCCGGTCGGCGGCACCGTCGCGGTCGCGGCCGGCACCACCAACGAGGGCCTGGTGGACGGGCCCGCCGCCGAGGCCTGGTTCGCCCAGCCGTCCGGCCTCGCGGTGTCGGCGGACGGCGAGCGGCTCTGGGTCGCCGACTCCGAGACCTCCGCGCTGCGCTGGGTTTCACGTGAAACAAAGACGGTCCACACCGCCGTCGGCACCGGTCTGTTCGACTTCGGTCACCGCGACGGCGCGGCCGGTCAGGCGCTGTTCCAGCACCCGCTGGGCGTCACCGTGCTGCCGGACGGCTCGGTGGCCGTCGCCGACACCTACAACCACGCGCTGCGCCGCTACGACCCGGCGAGCGGCGAGGTCAGCACGCTGGCCACCGACCTGCGCGAGCCCTCCGGGGCGGTGCTGGTGGAGGGCGACATCGTGGTGGTCGAGTCGGCCCGGCACCGGCTGACCAGGCTGCGGCTGCCGGAGGAGGCGGTGCAGGTCGAGTCGGTGGCGCACCGCACCGCGCGCGCGGCCACCGAGGTCGCCCCGGGCGCCTTCCGGCTGGACGTGGTCTTCGAGGCGCCGAACGGCCAGAAGCTGGACGAGCGCTACGGCCCCTCCACCCGGCTGCTGGTCAGCGCGACCCCGCCCGAGCTGCTGGTCTCCGGCGCGGGCGCGGACACCGACCTCTCCCGGGACCTGGTGCTCTCCGCCGAGGTCACCGAGGGCGTGCTGCACGTGTCGGCGATGGCCGCCTCCTGCGACGACGACCCGGAGATCGAGTACCCGGCCTGCCACGTGCACCAGCAGGACTGGGGCGTGCCGGTGAAGCTGGTCGCCGACGGCGCCCGCCGGCTGCCGCTGGTCCTGGCCGGGATGGAGTAGCGCCGGACGGCGCGGAGCGACCCGCCGCGCCGCGGAACGACGCGGAACGACACGGCGGAACGACACGAAGGGGCCCGACGGACGAACGCCGGGCCCCGGTCGCCGCCGTCCTCAGCCCTCCAGGAAGGCCTTGAGCGCGCTCGCCAGCAGGTACGGGTCCTCCGCCCCGCAGAGCTCGCGCGCCGAGTGCATGGAGAGCGCCGCGATGCCGCAGTCCACCGTCTTGATGCCCAGCCGCGCCGCCGTGATCGGGCCGATCGTCGTCCCGCAGGGCATGGCGTTGTTGGAGACGAAGCTCTGCCACGGCACGCCCGCCTTCTCGCAGGCGGCCGCGAACACCGCCCGGCCGACGCCGTCGGTCGCGTAGCGGTTGTTGACGTTGACCTTGAGGATCGGCCCGCCGTTCGGCATCGGGTGGTGGCCCGGCTCGTGCCGCTCGCTGTAGTTCGGGTGGACGGCGTGGCCCATGTCCGAGGAGAGGCAGACGGTGCCGGCGAGCGCCCGGGCCCGGTCCTCGGTGGTGCCGCCGCGCGCGTGGATCGTCCGGTCCAGCACGTTGCCGAGCAGGGGGCTCTGCGCGCCGGTGTCGGACTCGCTGCCGGTCTCCTCGTGGTCGAAGGCGGCCAGCACCGGGATGTACGGCAGGTCGGCGGCGCCGTCGGCGACGGCGACGGCGGCGAGCGCCGCGGTGGCCGCGTGGACCGAGAGCAGGTTGTCCAGGCGCGGGGCGGCCAGCAGTTCGCGGTCGCGGCCCAGGTAGGAGGCGGGCTGGACGTCGTGGGTCATGAGGTCCCAGCCGGCCACGTCGTCGGCGGCCAGCCCGGCCCGCTCGGCGACGTAGGAGATCAGCGAGCCCTCGTCGACCGGGCCGAGGCCCCAGATCGGGGTCAGGTGGCGCTGCTTGTCGAGCTTCATGCCCTCGTTGACCTGGCGGTCCAGGTGGATGGCGAGCTGCGGGACGCGCAGCAGCGGCTCGTCCAGCTGGACCAGCCGGACGGTGCCGTCCTTGAGCGCGAGCCGGCCGGAGAGGCCGAGGTCGCGGTCCAGCCAGGTGTTCAGCGGGACGCCGCCGTAGATCTCCACCGCGACCTGCCGCCAGCCCTCCGAGCCGGTGTCCGGGACCGGCTTGACCCGCAGGTTGGGCGAGTCGGTGTGGGTGCCGACGATCCGGAACGGCGTCGCGGGGCCCGCCCCCTGCGGCAGGTACCAGGCGATCAGCGCGCCGCCGCGGATCAGGTAGCGCCCGCCGGCCGCGGCGTCCCACGCGTCCGTCTCGGCGACCTGCCGGAAACCCGCCTTCTCCAGCCGCTCCGCGGCGCTCGTCACCGCGTGGTACGGAGACGGCGAGGTGCCGAGGAACGCGATCAGATCGTCGGTGTGCGTCCGGTCGAAGAATGCCTGGCGGGCGGCGGTCGACATGCTGCTCCTGGGTCGAGTGAGGGCCGAAGCCGGATGGGGAGTCGGCTTCGCACCTGAGCATATGCCCGTACGCGGACACGGCATTCGGAACGCCGCAAGCGCGGACCGCCCCCGCACGGTCGGAGAATTCCGGCCACCGGACGGCCACCGGACGGCGGCCGAAAGGCAGCGGACAGCGGCCGAACGGCGGCGGACAACGGCCGGACGGCAGCGGCGGCAGCGGGCGGCGGCCACCCGACACACCGAAGGGCCCGGTGGCAGCCGGGCCCTTCGGTGTGAGGGTGTGTCAGGCGGTTCGAGGGGTGCGAGGCCTAGAAGGCCTCCTCCGCCAGGTCCATGATCTCGTTGTCGATGCCCTCGGCGATCAGCCGCTGCGGGGCGACGGTCGGCAGGACGTTCTTGGCGAAGAAGCGGGCCGCCGCGACCTTGCCCTGGTAGAAGGGGACGTCCTTCTCCGAGGCGCCGGCCTCCAGCTTCGCCAGGGCCACCGCGGCCTGGCGCAGCAGCAGCCAGCCGACGACGACGTCACCGGAGACCATCAGCAGGCGGGTGGTGTTGAGGCCCACCTTGTACATGTTCTTGACGTCCTGCTCGACCGAGGTCAGGTCGGCGATCAGCTTGCCGACGATGGCCTCCAGGTCGCCGGCGGCCTTGGCGAGCAGGTCGCGCTCGGCGGCCAGGGCGTCGCCGCCCTCGGCGGAGCCGATGAACTTCTGGATCTGCTCGTTCAGCGCGGTGAGCGCCTGGCCGCCGTCCTTGACGATCTTGCGGAAGAAGAAGTCCTGGCCCTGGATCGCCGTGGTGCCCTCGTACAGGGTGTCGATCTTGGCGTCACGGATGTACTGCTCGATCGGGTACTCCTGGAGGTACCCGGAGCCGCCGAAGGTCTGGAGCGACTGGGCGAGCTGCTCGTAGGACTTCTCCGAGCCGTAGCCCTTGACGATCGGCAGCAGCAGGTCGTTGAGGCGCTCGGCGGCCTCGTCGTGCTCGCCGCGCAGCTTGGCGGCCATCATGTCGTCCTGGGTGGACGCGGTGAACAGGACCAGCGCGCGCATGCCCTCGGCGTAGGCCTTCTGGGTCAGGAGCGAGCGGCGCACGTCCGGGTGGTGGGTGATGGTGACGCGCGGGGCGGTCTTGTCCAGGAACTGCGAGATGTCGGCGCCCTGCACGCGCTCCTTGGCGTACTCCAGCGCGTTCAGGTAGCCGGTGGAGAGGGTGGCGATGGCCTTCGTGCCGACCATCATGCGGGCGAACTCGATGATCTTGAACATCTGGCGGATGCCGTCGACCTTCTCGCCGAGCAGCCAGCCCTTGGCCGGGTGCTTGGCACCGAAGGTCATCTCGCAGGTGTTCGAGGCCTTGAGGCCCATCTTGTGCTCGACGTTGGTGGCGTAGACGCCGTTGCGCTCGCCCAGCTCGCCGGTCTCCCAGTCGAAGTCGAACTTGGGGACGATGAACAGGCCCAGGCCCTTGGTGCCCGGCTTGCCGCCCTCGGGGCGGGCCAGCACCATGTGGACGATGTTCTCGGACATGTCGTGCTCGCCCGAGGTGATGAAGCGCTTCACACCCTCGATGTGCCAGGAGCCGTCCTCCTGCTGGATCGCCTTGGTGCGGCCGGCGCCCACGTCGGAGCCCGCGTCGGGCTCGGTGAGGACCATGGTGGAGCCCCACAGGCGGTCGGTCATCCGCTTGGCGACCTCCAGCTGCGCCTCGGTGCCCTCCTCGGCGATGACGCCGGCGAAGGCCGGGCCGGAGGAGTACATCCAGATGGCCGGGTTGGAGCCCAGGATCTGCTCGGCGAAGGCCCAGATCAGCGAGTTCGGGGTGACCTGGCCGCCGATCGACTCCGGGATGCCCAGGCGCCACCACTCGGCGTCCATGAAGGTCTGGTAGCTCTTCTTGAAGGTGGCCGGGATCGGCGCGGTGTTGGTCTCCGGGTCGAAGACCGGCGGGTTGCGGTCGGTGTCCGTGAAGGACGCGGCGAGGTCGTTCTCGGCGAGGCGCGAGATCTCGCTGAGGATGTTCTTCGCGGTCTCGACGTCCATGTCCGCGAACGGTCCGGTGCCGTACACCTGCTCGCGGCCGAACACCTCGAAGAGGTTGAACTCCACGTCCCGCAGGTTGGACTTGTAGTGACCCATGGCCGTTATCTCCGGTTCGTCGCTTCCGGGAGACCGCCGCGTTCCGGCGCCCCGTACCCACCAGTAGGCATCATGATGCTACCCAGCGGTAACTTGGGCAAGCCCCCGCCGGTGAATCCGCTATGAACGTGGTCACGTCCCACAGTCGGGACCGCCACTCCTTGTCAGGATCGGCGCCAGCGGAGGAGGGTGCGCTCCCGCTAGCCTGTCCGTGTGTACGGATATGACCAGAACACATACCCGGGCGACCCCTACCAGCAGCAGGCGGGACCGCAGCAGGGCATGAACGGCATGCCCGGACCCGACGCCTACGGCGGGCAGTCGCAGGCCCCCCAGCAGTCCCTGTACCCCGAACCCTCGCCGCCCTCACTCGCGGACGCCGTGCGGGCCTTCACCACCGGCTCGATGGCGGTCGAGGACTTCCAGGCGATCTTCATCACCTCGAAGGTGCACTGCCCCCGCGGCGACCGCCCCGGCTTCCTGGCACTGCACAACACCCCGACGCCGGTGATCCCGATGTTCAGCTCGCTGAAGGAGCTGCGCCGCTACGCCGGCAAGGACTCCAAGCACTTCACCGTGACCGGCGCCGAGGTCCTGGACCTGCTGCCGACCGGATACGGCTTCGCGCTGGACATGGAGGGCGAGCACCGGATGGTGTTCGACGCCAAGGCCGTCGAGCAGATGGTCGACTTCACGATGCGCCGGATGTACGGCTGACCCATTCCGGAAGAGGAGCCGCGCTCCTCCGTCACCACATAGTTCAAGTTTCAACTTGCTTGTTGTTGAGAGTTGAACTAACCTCGTGGACGTAGGCCAGACACCCCCCGAAGGAGGCCGACATGCCCGCCGTGACCGTCGACAACCCGCTGATCCTCCCGCGCGTCGCCACGCCGGACCCCACCGTCACGAGCGCCCGGCCGGTCCTCACCGTGGTGACCGCCCCGGAGGGCTTCGAAGGCGAGGGCTTCCCCGTCCGCCGCGCCTTCGCCAAGATCAACACCAAGTACCTCGACCCGTTCATCATGATGGACCAGATGGGCGAGGTGGACTACGCGGCCGGCGAGCCCAAGGGCACGCCCTGGCACCCGCACCGCGGCTTCGAGACCGTCACCTACATCATTGACGGAACGTTCATCCACCAGGACTCGCACGGCGGCGGCGGCACCATCACCGACGGCGACACCCAGTGGATGACGGCCGGCTCCGGCCTGCTGCACATCGAGACCCCGCCGGAGTCGCTGGTGATGTCCGGCGGCCTCTTCCACGGCCTCCAGCTGTGGGTGAACCTGCCCGCCGCGGACAAGATGATCGCCCCGAAGTACCAGGACATCCGCGGCGGCAGCGTCAAGCTGCTCAGCACCGAGGACGGCGGCGCGCTGCTCCGGGTGATCGCCGGCGAGATGGACGGCCACCAGGGCCCCGGCGCCACCCACACCCCGATCACCATGATCCACGCGTCGATCAGCCCCGGCGCCCAGATCACCCTGCCCTGGCGCGCCGACTTCAACGCCCTCGCCTACGGCCTCGCGGGCAGCGGCTCGGCGGGCACCGACCGGCGGCCGTTCCACATGGGCCAGGCCGTCCTCTTCGGCGACGGCGACTCCATCACCCTGCGCGCCGACGAGAAGCAGGACTCGCGCAACGCCAACTTCGAGGTGGTCCTCCTCGGCGGCCTCCCGATCCGCGAGCCCGTCGCCCACTACGGCCCGTTCGTGATGAACAGCCACCGCGAGCTCCAGCAGGCCATGGAGGACTTCCAGGCCGGCCGCCTCGGCACCATCCCCGCTTCCGGTCACTGAGGGCTCGGAGCCGCGGGGATCCCGGCAGTCCCCGGGGCTCCCTGGTGGCTGGGGGCGGCTTGAGGGCT
>NZ_JBEXWT010000032.1:0-90444 GCF_040629945.1 Kitasatospora sp. NPDC005856
CCCGCCGGGCCGTAGCCGGGCGGGGAGGACAGGCCGAACTCCTCCAGGGTGGCCCGGTAGGTCTGCAGCAGCCGGATGTGGTACTCCAGCTGCGCAAACCGCGCAGCTGCCCGGGCAGGGTCAGCTGATGGACTTGATGGCGCCCCAGCCGCCGCTGCCGACCTGGATGCTCGGGCCGTCGATCGGACCGTGGATCGAGGTGCCGCCCTGGTAGAACTTCAGGGTGCCGTCGCCTGCGGTGGCCCACATGTCGGCGGTGCCGTCGTGGTTGGCGTCGGCGGCGCCGGCGATCAGGGGCCGGTAGGCGGTGGTGTACCCGTGGCCGTACTCGGTGCGGGAGCTGAAGGTCCTTCCGTCGGGCTGGCCCATGTAGTGGTACAGGATGCCGTCCCGGGTGTCGCGGGCGAGGAGGTCGACCCAGCCGTCGTGGTCGGCGTCGCCGGGGGCGCTCAGGTCCATGACGTCCCAGCCCTGGGTCCCGATGACGATGGGGGTGCCGACGGCCGGGGCGGTGCCGACGACGACACCGGGGTAGAGGAAGAGCTTGCCGGTGTGCTGGACCACCAGGTCCGGCTTCCCGTCGTGGTTGGTGTCGCCGACCGCGACGACCTGTGCGGTGGTGGGCAGACCGCTGCCGATCACGATCCACGGGGCGAGGGTGCCGTTGCCGAGGTTGGGGTAGACGCGGAGCTCGCCGCCGACGCGGGCCACGATGTCTTCCTTGCCGTCGCCGGTCCAGTCGCCGCGGTGCGTCACGGAGGCTCCCGACCAGCCGCCGGTGCCGATGATGGTGTGCGGGCCGAGGCCGCCGGTCCCCGTGCCGGGGTAGAGGCGCAGCTTGCCGGTGTCGTCGATCGCGACGAGGTCCGGCTTGTGGTCGCCGGTCAGGTCGCCGGGTGTGGCGGGCGCCGTGCTCTTGTCGAGCTGGATCCGCGGGGTGGTGGCACCGGTGTAGGTGATGGCCTTGCCGTCGCTCTTGAGCATCGCTTCGAGCTGTCCGACGCTCTTGCCGGGGTAGGTCTGCTTCAGTACGGCGAGGGCCCCGGTGACGTGGGGGGCGGCCATGGAGGTGCCGTTCTTCGATGCGTAGCCGCCGCCGGGAACGGAGGAGACGATGTTCGTGCCGGGGGCGAGGAGGTCCAGCAGTGGTCCGCGGTTGGAGAATTCGGAGATCTGGTCGTCGTCGGTGGTCGAGCCGACCGTGATCGCGGAGGGGACGCAGCCGGGAGCGCTGACGGCATCGGTGGAACCGTTGTTGCCGGCGGCGACGACCGTGGCGACGTCCGCGGCGCGCAGGGTGTCGATGATCGCTGCACGGGGGTCGAGGGTGCAGGCCGTGGTCCAGCGTCCGGCGCCCAGACTCAGGTTGGCCGCGACGACGTTGGTCCCGGCCTGCTTCAGCGCGAGGACCTTCTCCAGACCCTTGACCTGGGAGCTGGTGAAGCTGGCCACGCACGGGCTCATCCCGGGCCCGCAGAGCTCGTCGGAGCTGAACTTGGAGAACACCTGGATGGCGATGACGTCCGCGCCGGGCGCGACACCGCGCATGGGTGCCCCGCTGATGCCGGCTCCGTCGCCGGCGGCGATGCCGGCGACGTGGGTTCCGTGGGAGCACGCGGTGCCCAGGGTGGTGCACGGGCCGCTGTCGGCGTCGGCGCTGGTGTCGCCCTCCTGCTGGCCGGAGCCGTCGGGGCACAGGCTGGTGGCGCCGGAGACCTCGTCGTTGACGGAGAAGCAGGCCTGGGTCTTCACGCGGCCCGAGAGGAACGGGTGGTGGACGGCGACGCCGGTGTCGAGGACGGCGACCGCGGTGCCGTCGCCCGTCTTCCCGGCGGCGAAGGCCTGGTCGCTGCCGATCTTGACGGTGGATTCGTTCAGCGTGGGCGCGGCCGGGACGTCCTCGGTGACGCTGATGACGCCCGGCCTGGTGCTCAGTTGCTGGAGGCCCGCCCTGTCCACGCGGAGGGTGACCATCGGCAGGGTGTCGTACGAGACGAGGGTCTGGCCCGCGTCGGTGGCGGAGGCCAGGTCGGCCCGCTGGTCGGTGACAACGTTGACGCGGACGGTGCCGCCGTCCTGGGTGCGGTCGAACAGCGGGGGGTCGACCGGTCCGGCCTCTCCGGCGGCGGAGGCGGAGGCCAAGGTGGGGGAGGAGGCCGCGGAGGCGGAGGCCAAGGTGGGGGCGGCCGCGGAGGCGGTTGCGGACAGGGGGCTGACGCCCACCGGTATCGCGGTGAGCACCATGGCCGCTGCGGCGGCGACGACCAAGCCGCTTATGCGTCGGTTCACTTACTACTCCATAGACATAGGACAGAGGGAGGGGCCGGGGGCAGAAAGGTTCCGCCGCCCGGCCCCGTCAGGCCTGGGCGCATCCGGTCCGGCTGATGCGCGGTGCGCTGCCGGAAGGAGCCGACGCCCCTACCTCGTCGCGTAGGCGCCGTTCTTCGGGTTGCCGTAGCGGCCCACGGCCTTGTAGTACGCGGCCGCGTAGGCATAGCACTTCGGCCGCCGCAGGACGAAGTAGTGGTTGCAGCTCTGGTTCCTCATCGTGGTGTAGAAAACGCTCTCGACATTCGACTTCTTGTTCCGGTCGAGGTAGTACGGGTAGTTCTTGTACGTGTTGCCGATGAGGCCGTAGCCGTAGTCGTGCATGTCGCACGCGGTCCGGAAGTCGAAGCCACCCGGCCTGCTGATGTTGGGCCCGGGGGTGCTGCAACCGTCGTAGTTGATGCCCATGACCCGGAATCCGGTCGGCGTCGTCTTGAAGTACGGGGCGTGCCAGCCGTAGTGCGCGACCCACGCCGCGCAGCCCCGCTTGAGGTACCACATCCAGTCCGTCGCGTTGGAGCAGTAGCGCGGGTTGGCCTGCGTGTCGGTGAACTCTCCGGTGGTGAAGTCCGTCGCCGGCGGGCCGCTGGCGGCGGGGTCGGTGATCCCGGCCGCACCCTCCAGCGGCGCGTCCGCGGCCGGACGCGCGGGACCGACCGGGTCGACGTCCGGGGACGCCGACCCGGCCGGGAACGTCAGACCCCAGTCGCCGTTGGCCGGTGACGTGACGGCGGAGACCCGTCCCGCGGTGTCGTAGGCGTACGAGGAAACCGTCTCGATTCCCGAGGCCGGGTTGGCCACCGAACGGAGCATCCCGGAGGCGTCGTAGGAATACCGGGCGAGTGTCTGCACCGTGGCGCCGTCGGTGAGGGTGATCTCCCGGGCCCGGCCCGTGAACTCCCCGGGGGCCGCACTCGTGGCCGTGGTGGCGGTCGAGTACCCGACCGTCAGCAGCCGGGACGCGCTGTCCCCGACCTCGGTGTCCTTGACGGTGGCGATCCGGCCAGCGGTGTCGTACGTGACGGTGGAGAGGGCGCCGTCGGCGACGGTGCCCACACCGGTGACGCGCCAGCCGTCGGCTCCCGCGGCCACCTGCTGCCAGGTGTAGGCCGGGGTCAGCCGATCGAGGTCGACCGCGGCGCCGGCGTCGCTGTCGGCGGACAGGTCCGCATCCGGCACCGACCCGGCCATGCTGGTGACCTCGGTGGCGGTGGACACCATCGTGCCCCTCGCCTCGTTGAACCGGGTGGTCTCGGTGAGGGTGTCGCCCTCGGGGGTCGCGTACTTCCTGACCCCGCCCCCGTCCGGGAAGTCGAGGCTGCTCTTCAGGGCATAGGTGACGGCGGCGTTCGCGGTGAGGTCGGTGATGACGACCGAGTCGCCCCGCTGCTCCAGCCTGCGGTTGAGCCGGCCCCCCACGAACTCGGCTTCCCAGCCCGGGCCGAAGATCCCCATGTCCGCACGGGACACGGGTGCGGACTGCGGCCTGGAGACGCCGTCCGGCTGAACGGTGACGGTGTGACTGCGGCCCATCAGGCCCACGGCCACATCGGTCTCGTTGATCTCGAACGAGTTGTCCGCCGTCGAGTAGACACCGGGGCCGACCTGCTGGAGCTCGCCGTCCGCCAGCGGCGGTTCGACGACCGCGGTCACCGCGGCGGGCGATGCCCCCGCAGGTGCAGCCCCCGCCCCCGCCTGCGGAAGCAGCAGGGACAAGGACACCGCGGCAAGTACGGGAAGCGCACTTCTCCTGCGCACGAGTTCCCCTCTCGTGAAGAAGACATGAGTGATCGGACGGATCGATGGCTCTCCACCGGTCCGTCAGACCGGAGTGCACATAAGAGGCGGGCGGGTCCCGAAAGGATTCACCCCCGGCCGAAGTCTTCCGGCCGCCGCCTACCAGGAGCCGGGACACGTCGGGTGCCGGCCGGCGGGCCAAGGAGCCGCAAGACGACGACGCCGGCACGTCCCCCCGGGGGCAAGACAGCCCGCCACCTCCTCGGCGGCCCACGGACCAGGGCCACACCCTCGCTGCATACCTCCGCCACCAGGCCGAGCATCTCGGCGACCTCGGTGTGCAGGTGACGCCTCGCCACGCTGCACCCGAGACCGCACGGGCTACCGGGGGAGCGCGCACATGACGGAGATCGTCGTACCGGGTCCGGACCCGGACTGGCAGCCGGCCACCATCCCGAACGCGCGGACGTGACTGGTGGGCGCGTCCAGTTCAGGGCAGTGCGCGAGCACTCACTTCAGCTTGAGTCGATCGTTCTCCGGCAGGGCGTCGGGGTGGGTCAGGATCCATCCGGCATCATCCCGCAGCGCGCCGCCTACACCACCGCCGAACTCAGGCAGGTGCACGAGCGGCTCAACGTGGCCGCGGAGAAGAAGCTGACGCCGGGCGACAGTTCCTGGTCCCTGGACAACCGGGCCGACCGCATCGTGCTGGACGTGCCGGCCGGCACGGATGTCGAGGCGCTGCTGCGGACGGCCGGTGTCACCGGTGCCGACCGGGCGAAGTCAGCGTCACCATCCATCAGGGGACCGCCTACGCCCCGACCGGCCTGGTCGGGGGCGACGGCCTGTACGACGAGGACAGCGGACGATACTGCTCGACCGGCCACACGATGAAGCCCTACACCTACATCCAGCCGCTCTCCACGATCGCGCATGACTTCGGCGCCATCTCCACGGTGAACTGGACGACGTGACCACCCCACGGCACAGGTAGGTAAGACGCGCGCCGTCTGTGTGGGAAGCCGGCCAGGCCGACTGCCCACACAGACGGCGGACAGGCGCACGCGACATGACACACAGGGCTGACCGCTTGCCGGGCCGGGACGGCCCGGCAGCTGGACTCTGCGAGGGCCACGGTGAACTGCTGCGATCCGGGCTTCAATGCCACCGGCCCGGGCCGGGATCTGCCAGGGGCCGCAGTCCTGCGACGGGCGCTGATCGCCCTCGGTGTGGGTGATCCGCACAAGGGGGCCGGGATCATCGTGTGCCTGGCCACCGACCCGGCGTTCGCGCACACCAGCGGGGGCTACTTCTCCGTGCGCGGAGCGCGGCCCCTGGAGTGTCCTGAGCCTGGCAGGGGCGAGGGCGTGCAGCGCGAGCTGTGGTCGCGGGCGACGGCCCTGCTCGACGAGCACCGAACTCCGTGACAATGTCGGGACTGCTCAGGCGTTCTTCCCCGGCGGCAGACCGACCTGGCTCTCGCCCGCGAGGAGATCAAGGAGCTCAAGACCGAACGCGACCGCCTGCGCGAGCGGGTCAGACTCGCGCTCGGCGCCGAGACCGACGACGTCCAGCGAGACGACTTCCTCCACCGAACTCCGTGACCCGGTCCTGCCCGGAGAGCATGGACCAGTACCCGTCGGCCCGGCCGAACAGTCGGATGCCCTCGACCCTGGTGGACAACAGGCCGGAGGAACAGGCTGAGGCAGGCGGATTCCAGTGCCGTCTCAGCCTGCTCGGTGTGTTCCGTCCGATGGGACGGTCCTGGCCGGTTAGACGCCGACCGTGGTGCCGGCGTGTGCCGAGGCCGCCTGGTACTCGTCGTCGCCCTCGAAGCGGGCTTCGGCACCGGTGGCCAGGGTGCTGGCGACGATGACCGGGTCGAGGATCTTGGAGCCGGAGTTCAGCGTGGCGATGCCGCTCTGGTCGGTGGTCGCGGAGCCGACCCGCTGGCCGCTCGCGGTGCTGTAGAAGGTGATCTGCCGTCCTACGATCGGCTTGCCGTCCGCGTCGGTGAGCGTCGCCTCGAAGTCGCCGCTGATCGGCGCGTGGGCGACCACGTGGCCGCTCACCGTGCGTGCCTTGAGCCGGACAGGCTTCTTCTCTGAAGTCATGGCGTAGCCTCCCGGATACTTTCGGCTATTACCTCCACCGTAGGCACGTCCATGGGACTGTGCATCCGGACGCGGGCAACGCATCGTGGGGCGGGGGCCGCGCCGCGCGCTGCGGCCGGAGCTGTCCGATCCGGCACCGCCGTTCGAGCCGGCCGCGGGTGGCGGCCCGGTCTGCCGCTCGGGCTCCTCCAGCCGTGCCCAGGCCGCGGACTGCTTCTCGGTCCGGGGCGGACGGGCCGAGTCAGGGGGGTGTTCCAGGCGGTGGTCCAGGTGTCGAAGGCCGTACGCAGGCGGTCGATGTCGGGCGGGGGCGTTGTCGCGGGCCTTCCCGGCACCGCGGCTGCACCGCCGCCGCCCCGGCTCCCGGTTGTCCGCCGTCCCACCGCGCCGTCACCGCTGGGAGGTGGAGGTGCAGGCCGGGCGCGGAGAGTGGTTCTGCGCGCTCGCATGGGCGCGGCTGCTGGGCGAGCGGCAGCCGTACGAGCGGGCCTTGGAGGTCCTCGCCCCCTATGTCGCGACGGGCTGGTGGCCGGTGGCCCGGGCCCGGGCCGAACTGGTGGAGGGCTGTGACACGGATCTGGTCGCGTCGCAGGCTCGGCGGCCGGATGGGGCTCGGGTCGTCGGGCGATCAGGACGGGACCGGGCCGCGCTCCTCGTACCACTGCCGGACGGACCGCACGATGTCCTGGCCGATCCGCTCCAGCAGCGCGGACGCGTCGTCCATCCGGGCGCCCGCGGGGGTGGAGGGTCCGAGCAGCTCGGCGCCGCGGCGGGTGATCCCGGCGAGCATCGCGTTGCGTTCGGCGCTGGCCAGCAACGCGCGGTACCAGATGTCGCCGTCGATGACATACCGCTCGCGGCGCTGCCGGTCGTCGCGCTCCCGGCGGACCAGCGCCTGCCCCTCCAGGTAGCCGATCGCCTTGGAGACGGCTGCCGGGCTGACCTGCAGCCGCTGCACCAGGTCGCCGGAGGTCAGGCTGCCCTCGTCGGTGACGTAGAGGCAGCCGAGCACCCGGGCCACCATCCGGGGCATGCCGACGTGCACCAGCAACTCGG
Source organism: Kitasatospora sp. NPDC005856 (assembly GCF_040629945.1). Taxonomy (NCBI): domain Bacteria; kingdom Bacillati; phylum Actinomycetota; class Actinomycetes; order Kitasatosporales; family Streptomycetaceae; genus Kitasatospora; species Kitasatospora sp. NPDC005856. The sequence goes on from NZ_JBEXWT010000032.1 coordinate 7,236, forward strand.
CCAGCTGGTCGGCGAATTCGCCGGCGGCGGCCGGGTCCCGGTCGGTGCCGCCGGGGGCCGGGGCGGTCGGGCGCGGGTCGGGCGCGGTACGGCTGCGGCGGGAGCGCCGGGCGGTCGCGCGCTGGGCGCGCTCGGCCTGATAGCCGGACGGGCCGCCGTTGCGGGCGATCTCGCGGGTGACGGTCGAGGTCGGCCGGCCGAGGCCGCGGGCGATCTCGCCGTAGCCGAGCCCCTCGGCCAGGCCGGTGGCGATCCGGCGGCGGTCCTGCTGGGTCAGTCGACCTCCGGGCATCCGTCCTCGTCCCCTCGTCCTCTCGGGTTCCTCGCGCGGGTTCTTCGCGATGGTCAGGAGAGTATCCGCCCGATGCCCGCGTTGTTGCAATGGAAGCGCAGAGATGTTGCATTCACAAGCAGTCCCATTGCAAGGAAATCTGCCAACTGAACTGCGACAACGCGAAAGTAGCCATGGAGTTGATGTTGACGGTGTCGTGAATTCACGGGAGCGTTCTGTCCGCCAACGGGAAACACCGCCGAGGGGGAACACACCATGAGGACCACCACCCGCGCCGCCGTCACCGCCCTGCTCACCGGGGCCGCGCTCGCCGCCACCGTCACCACCGCCGCGCCGGTGCTCGCCGACCAGGCCGCCGGGCAGGCCGGGCAGCGGGACCGCCACCCGGGCGTGCAGGCCGTGCTCGACCAGGGCGTGACGACCGGTGGACTCCCCGGCGCCGTCGCCGAGGTGCGGGACGGGCGCCACCGCTGGTTCGGCGACGCGGGCGTCGCCGACATCACCACCGGGCGGCCCCGCCAGGAGCAGGACCGGTTCCGGATCGGCAGCACCACCAAGACCTTCGTCTCCACCGTCGTGCTCCAACTCGCCGCCGAGGGCCGGCTGAGCCTGGACGACAGCGTGGAGCACTGGCTGCCCGGCGTCCTCGACGCCCCCGGCTACCAGCCCGGCCGGATCACCGTCCGGCAACTGCTCAACCACACCAGCGGGGTCCCCAACTTCGCCACGGACGACGAGATCGGGAAGGAGTTCTGGCACGAGCCCTTCCTGCAGCACCGCTTCGACGACTTCACCCCCGAGCGGCTCGTCGGCATCGCCCGCGCCCACCGGCCCGACTTCGCCCCCGGCGCCGACTGGACGTACTCCGACACCAACTACGTCCTCGCCGGGATGATCGTCGAACGGGCCTCCGGCAGCACCCTGGCCCAGCAGATCCGGCAGCGCATCACCGCCCCGCTCGGCCTCACCAGCACCTACGAGCCCGCCTCCGACGACGTCACCATCCACGGGCCGCACGGGCGGGAGTACTCCCACCTCGGGTACACCGACCCGAACACTCCGGACTACGACGTGACCGAGCTGAGCCCGTCCTGGGGCTGGGCGTCCGGCGACATGATCTCCACCACCCGCGACCTCAACACCTTCTTCGCCGCCCTGCTCGGCGGACGGCTGCTGCCGCCGGCCCAGCAGCAGGAGATGTTCACGATGGTCCGGACGCCGGCGGACAAGTGGATCAAGGACACCGCCTACGGCCTGGGCATCAGCTCCGTCAACCTGCCCTGCACCACCGTCTGGGGCATGGGCGGCGCCATCAACGGCTCGTGGACCTACACCTACGGCAGCCGCGACGGCCGCCACCTGCTCTCCACCAACGTCAACGGGGACTGGCTGAACGGCGGCAGCGGGCCGATCGACCTGTTCACCGCCGAGCTGAAGGCGGAGTTCTGCCCGGGCTCCTGACCCGTCGGCCGGCCGCGGCGCGCCGGGCGGGAACGGGCCCGGCGGCTGTCAGGAACGCCGGACATCCCTCAGAGGCAGCAGCCGACCACGACCGGGCCGCCCCGTCCATGTCGGCGCGGGGCAGGCCGAGCACTTGCCCGCGCCGCTCCCACACCCGTCCCGACCCGTCCTTGCCCGCCTGCTCCCACAGCCAGGCGCAGGCCGCCGTCCGGGCCGCCGCTTCCTCGCTCTCGCGTGGGCAAGCCGCATCGGTGTGGGGGAGTTGGTTCGTTCCGTATCCACCGGGTCGCGTTGTGGTGGATGATCGCGACGTGAGTACATGGTGGGAGACACGCCGTACGGCCAGGTTGGCGGAAGTGGCGTACGCGTTGGAGTTCTTCGGTGCCGAGCCGGTGGAGGACCCCGGTGTCGGTGAACTCGCGCGCATGGCCGAGGTCTTGGCGGGGGAGTACCGCACCAGCGACCGTGGCTACGCGATACACCGTACCGGCGACCTGTTGGACCGGGCCGCCACCGCCCTCCACGCCGCCGACCGCCTGCGCGGCACCCTCGTCCCGGTGGTCAACCACCACCTGCGCCGCGCGGCCCTGGCCCTGGACGACGCCCGCGCCTGCCTGCTCGAGCGGCCCTCACCGGCCGCCTCGCCCGTCCCGCCCGCCTGACCGGAGCAGGAGGCTGCGAAGCTGCTGGAGGCGGCTCGGGAAGCGAACGCCGAGCTGCGCCCTGCTGGTCGGGTCGTGTCGGGTTTTTGACGGGGAGTCTTGGTCCCGCCGTCCCGCTGTCCCGGCACGCCGGACAGTCGCCGTCCCGCCACCGCGCCGGAGGGCGGCCGGGGCAGCCGGGATTCCCGGGGACGGGGATCCCGGCTGCCCGTGTACCCCTGGCGGGCGGGAGCGGACAGCGTGGGGGCTGCCGCGGACCGCTCAGGAGCCGGTGCTGCTAGCCGAGGTCGATGCGGTAGCCGGCGAGCTGGGAGTTCACGCTGGTGCAGAACGCGTAGCTCCAGGTGCCGCCGCCGACCGGCTGCCAGGGGCCGACCACGTCCAGGCCGTTGTTGCAGATGGCGTGGGCCCGGAAGTGGCTGGCGCCGCTGGAGCAGTAGGCGCCGTAGGTGTTGCCGTCGTGCCAGTCGGTGCAGCTGGCGGTGACCGAGGCTTCCGCCGCCGAGGCCGGCGTGGCGGCGGCCAGGCCGAGCGTGAGCGAGGCTGCTGCTGCGGCGGTCGCCGCCAGGGTGCGCATCGTGACCATGGGTTCCCTCCCTGGTGTGACGGCAGTCGGCTCCGGGTGGAGGCGGCTGCTTCACGGACGAGACTAGGGTGGGGCGGGGCTTGTCCGGGGGGCCCGGCGGGCGGGTGAAACGCAGTGCCAAGTGGTGGCGATGCATCGCCAACTCACCTGCGGGAACGATCTTGCCTTCTCCCGGCGCGCTGCGTTCGACCCGAATAGGTGTCCCGTCGGGGTGGTCCGGTCTGGCGGAAGCCCCCCCGTGCACCCCGGCCGCCGACTCTGCCACGGCCACCCCTGGCCCGGCGCCACGCTGCGCCTGGAGGTCATCCTGGTGTCGCGATGAACAGCGCACCAGGACCGCTGGCATCTCGCTCGCAGCAGCCTGCCCGCTCGGGAGCTCCCGACTGCGGACACTGTCCGCACGGACATACCGGTTCTGCTCAACCACGCTTGAGGAGTCATCCATGGCAGTGTCCATGGTCATCTCCAGATGAGATGACTGACATTCCGAATCATCTCCTCGGACAGGGAAGCGGCGAGAACGCGGCATCGCTGATGCCTTCGTGACGGCAGCAAGGACGCTCCCGTCACCGCCCGCCCGTGCCGGTGAACGCCGGCCTGCCCGTTCCGAGAAGGTGCCCATGTCCGCATCACCCGACGTCCGGACCCCGCGCCGGTCCACGACCGCCGCCACCCCGCACGGTGTGCCGGGCCGGCTGATCGCCCTGCTGGCCGTCGCCTCCGGCATGACGGTCGCCAACCTGTACTACGCCCAGCCGCTGCTGTCCTCCCTGAGCGAGGTCTTCCACACCAGCACGGCCACCACCGGGGCGCTGATCACCCTCACCCAGGTCGGCTACGTGATCGGCATGCTCTTCCTCGTCCCCCTCGGCGACCGGCTGGAGAAGCGCAACCTCATCACCGTGCTGCTCGCGGTCACCACCCTCGCCCTCCTCGCGGCCGGGTTCGCCACCAGCTTCCCCATGCTGCTGATCGCCTCCCTGGTCAGCGGCGCCACCTCGGTCGTCGCCCAGATCCTGGTCCCCTTCGCCGCCGGCCTCGCCCCCGACCACGCCCGCGGCCGCGTCGTCGGCCGGGTGATGAGCGGACTGCTCACCGGCATCCTGCTCTCCCGCACCCTGAGCAGCCTGGTCTCCGACCTCGCCGGCTGGCGCACCGTCTTCCTCGGCTCCGCCGTCCTGATGGCCCTGCTCGGCGTCGCACTGCGCGCCGCCCTGCCCTCGCACGCGCCGACCACCACCATCCCCTACCACCACGTGCTGCGCTCCACCGTCCGGCTGGTGCGCACCCACCCGGCGCTGCTGCGCCGCGGCCTCTACCAGGCGGCGATGTTCGGGGCGTTCAGCGCGTTCTGGACCACCGTCTCCTTCGTCCTGACCGGTCCCGGCTTCCACTACTCCCCGGTCGGGGTGGGCCTGTTCGCCCTCGTCGGCGCGGCCGGAGCGGCCGTCGCCCCGTTCGCCGGGCGCTGGGCCGACCACGGACTGACCCGACGCATGACCGGCCTCGCCTTCGCCGTCGCCGCCGCGGCCTTCGCCCTCGCCGGCTTCGGCGGACACAACGTCATCCTGCTCGCCCTGGCCGCCGTCCTGATCGACACGGCCGTCCAGGCCACCCTGATCCTCGGCCAGCACACCGTCTACCAGCTGGACCCGGCCGCCCGCGCCCGCCTCAACAGCGCCTTCATCGCCATGTTCTTCATCGGCGGGGCCGCAGGCTCCGAACTCGGCTCCGTCGTCCACCACGCCTGGGGCTGGAGCGGTGTCGCCGCCCTCGGCGCCGCCCTGCCGCTGCTGGCCCTGCTCTACTGGACCACCGAAGGCCGGCGGCCGGCGGACGGTGCGGCCGTGGGGGCGTGAGCGGCCCACGCCTGTCCGCATACGATGCCGGGATGGTCGAGGCCGCCGCCTTCGCGCCGGACGGAGCGCGGCTCAACAGGAGTGATGATGGATCTGCGGCAGATGGAGGTCGTGGTCGCGGTGGCCGAGACCGGCGGCTTCACGGCGGCGGCCCGACGGCTGCACGTGGTGCAGTCCGCCGTGTCCAGTACGGTCCGCGCCCTCGAACGCGAGCTCGGCACGCCGCTGTTCGACCGCACCACCCACCGGGTCGCGCTCACCCGGGCCGGCGAGGCGTTCGTCCCCGCCGCCCGGGCGACCCTCCGGTCCGCCGAGCTGGCCCGGGAAGCGGTCGACGCCGTCAAGGGAAGGCTGTCCGGACGGGTGACGGTCGGCACCATGCAGGGGGTGTGGGCCGGCCTCCACCACGCCCTGGCCGCGCTGCGTGCCGAGCACCCGGGTGTGGTCGTGCAGCTGCGGCAGGCGGCCGTCGCCGACATCCGGCAGGCGCTGCGCGAGGGCACCGTGGACCTGGCCGTGGTGGCGCTCGACCGTCAGCAGCAGCGCGGCCTCACGACCCGGCTGCTGTCCCACGAGGACATGGTGCTGCTGGCGGCGCCGCGGCGGGCGCTGTTCGGAGCGACTCCGGACGGCGTGGTCCGGCTCGTCGACGTCGCCGAACTGCCCCTGGTGGACTTCCCGCCGGGCTGGGCCATCCGTCACTCGGTCGACCGGGCCTTCCGGGCCGCGGGCGTCGAGCGCAGCACCACGTTCGAGGTCAACGACATCGTCGCGGCGGCCGAACTGGTCCGCAACGACCTGGGGGTCTGCATCGTGCCCGGGTCGATCGCGGACCGTTTCCCCGACCTTCCCCGGTACCGCTTCGACCACCACGCCCCGCACTGGAAGGTCATGGTGGTACGGCCTCCCGGCGAGCCGTCACCGGCGGTCGCCGCGCTGCTGCGGCACATCACCTGACACCGGGACGGCGAGGGCGGCCCCGTCCCCGTGGCACGGGGGAGCCCCCGTCGGCTCGGTGTCCCGGCTTCCGGGCGGCGCGGCACGCGGGTCACTCGCGGTGGAGCGGCACCGGTGGCTCCGGCCGGGCGGCGCCGGGGTCACGCCCAGTCCGTGCCCAGCTTCTCGCTCAGCTGGCTGCGGGAGGTGACCCCGAGCTTCGGGAAGGTCCGGTACAGGTGCGTGCCGATCGTCCGGGGCGACAGGTGCAGCTGCCGGCCTATCTCCTTGTTGGACAGCCCTTGCGCCGCCAGCCGGGCGATCTGGACCTCCTGGGGGGTGAGCAGGTCCCGGTCGGGGCGGCCTTGGCTCCGGCTGCCCTCGCCGGCCGAGCGGAGCTCCTGGGCCGCCCGCTCACGCCAGGGCTCCACGCCCATGGCCGCGAAGGACTCCCGGGCGATCCGCAGCGGGGTGCGGGCCTCCATCACCCGGCGCCGCCGCCGGAGCCAGGTGCCGTAGGCGAGCATCAGCCGGGCACGGACGAAGGGGGTACGGGACATGTCCAGGTCGAACGCCGACCGGAAGTGCTCTTCGGCGTGCTCGTCGTCGGAGAGCAGCGCCCGGGCGAATCCCAGGCTCACCCGGATCATCTGGACCTCGCTCGTCCCGGCGGACTCGAGGAGCCGTCCCAGGGCTGCCTTCGCCATGGCGCGCTCGTCGTCGCCCGTGGCGGCCTCGGCCAGCTCGGTGATGGCCATGGTCTGCATGAACGGGTGGTAGGACGGATCGGCCGGGTCGAAGACCCGCCAGACGCAGGAGAACGCCTCGGCGAAACGGCCCGCGGCGAGGCCGATCAGGCCGCGGGTGATCTGGATGTACGCGAGCTTGGAGGGGTCGACCACGGTCAGCCCCTGGCCCTCCGCCTCGCCGATGGCGACCAGCGCGGTGTCCACGTCCCCGCGCAGCGCGGCGAACTGCGCCTTCGCCACCCGCGCACCGGTCAGCCAACGTGGTTGTGCGGTCTCCTCGGCCAGCCGGGCGGCCTCGGCCGCCGCCGGGAGTCCGGTCTCCCAGTCGACGGTGTGCACGGTGGCGAGGGCGAGGAGCACCAGTGTCTTGGTCAGCGGGCCCCGACGCCCCTGACGACGCAGTCCGTCCGCCGCGTGGCGGGCGAATCCGGTGACATGGTCGAACCCGTTCACCATGATGGCCGCGTTGGCCAGCGTGGCGGCGGTCACGACGTCGTACCCGCCCTCACGCTCGAGGCGCCGCAGCCGGTCGATCACCGTCGCCGACGCCTCCAGCGGGGCGGCCCCCGCCAGCGTGCACACCAGGTCCGGGTGGAGTTCCGGGACCGGTAGCCGCTCGGCGGCCGTCACGACGCGCTCCCGCAGCTCCCGCCCCGGGTCCGCCCACCAGCACCGCCACGCGGCCACCCGCAGCAGCCGCAGGGCGAGTTCGGGATCGCCGGCCTCGGCGGCCTGCTCGGCCGTGGCGATCAACAGGTGGATCCGGGACGTGCTCGTGTCGGACTCCGACTCCAGCCATTCGCGCAGCAGGACCACGCGGGCCCGCTCCAGCACGTCCAGGCCCAGCGATTCGGCCTGCTGGAGCAGTTCTGACACGCGATCGGCCTGCCCGAGTTCGAAGCGCAGCTCCGCGGCGCCCAGGAGGCGGGCCACACTGCCCGACGGCCCCTCGCTCAGCGCGGTGGCGCGTTCCAGCGCGGTCAGGGCGGCCGTGGCGGCGCCGCGCCGCTTCGCGCTGAACGCGGCCTGGTCCAGTTGCCGCGCCACCGCTTCGTCGGGACGGCCGCCGGCCGCGGCCCGGTGCCACGCCTGCCGGTCGGGCTGTCCCTGGAGGGTGCGGGCAAGCGCGTCGTGGGCGGCGAGACGGTCCGCGAGCGGGGCCGAGCCCAGGACGGCGGAGCGCACCAGCGGGTGGGTGAAGTCGATCCGGAACCCGTCGACGCGCACCAGACCCGCGGCCATGGCGGGCTCCAGGGACCGTACGGAGATCTCGGTGCCCGTCAGCGCCGAAGCAGCGGCGAGCACCTCGGTCAGCACGCCGTCGTCGGCGGTGGCCGCGACCAGCAGCACGTGCCGCGTGTCAGGCGGAAGGTCGGCCAGCGACACGGAGAAGGCGCGCTCCAGCCGGGCGGTGAGCGCAAGCTCCGGCAACACCCTGGAGTCCACGGGTGTCCCGTCCACCCCCACGACGAGCGGGAGCTCGGTCAGCGCGAGGGGGTTGCCCACCGACAGCTCCGCCACCCGGCGGCGCGTCCCCGGGGCGAGAGCGGGGTGGCGGGCGTCCAGCAGGGCGTCGGCCGCGACCGGTGCCAGGGGCGCGAGGTGCAGTTCGCGGATGCCGGGGGTGCCCCGCCACACCGTACGGCCCTCGCGGACGGCGACGAGCAGGCCGACGGGTTCGGCGCCGACGCGGCGTGCGACGAACCCGAGGACGTCCAGGGTCGGCCCGTCCAGCCACTGGGCGTCGTCCACGACCACCAGAACGGGGGCTTCGGCGGCCGCCGCGCCGAGCAGGCCGAGGGTGGCCAGGGACAGCATGAAGAGCTGGGGCCCGGAGGCACCGGGGGACGGCTCCGCCATGCCGAAGGCCCCCAGCAGCGCCTGCGCCTGGGGGGTGGGCAGGCGCGCGACGAGGTCCGTCACGGTGTGGGTCAGCTGGTGCAGCCCCGCGAACGGCAGATCGCTCTCGGCCCGGACACCCGAGGCCCTGAGGACGGTGAATCCGCAGGCGCGCGCCCGGGCGGCGGCGTGGTCCAGGAGGGCGGACCTGCCGATCCCGGGGGCCCCGTGGATCAGCAGCGCGTCGCCATGCTCGGGCAGGGCGTCGACCAGTGCGTCGACGGCCGCCAGCTCCTCGTCCCGGCCGAACAGTGTGGTGCCTGACATCCGATCTTCCTCTGCGCCTACGCCAGTGCTCTGACCTGGACCTTTGCAGTCTAGGTGCACGCATCGCACGGTTGAAATGCGCTCAGAGTCATGTGTCCGGCGACACATCACCCACAGTCGCTTCACAGTCATTCAGCCGCCGACGTAAGTCATCCCGTGTTCCATGCTGGATGCCGTGCCGACCGGAGGGAGAGGACCCATGACATCCGTGACCGACCCGGCCGGGTTCCCGAAGGACGGGAACACCGGTCATCGCCGGAGCCGGGCCGTCTCCATCGCCGCCATGTCCGTGACGGTCGCCTCGTACGAGCCCGTCTCGGACGAGCCCGCGTCGGACCCGGGCCGGATGACGACCCGGCAGTTGGGGCACCTGTTCTTCGTCACGATCCACGCCGGCCCTCGCCGCTTCACCCGCGGCCCGCGGGAGATCGCCCGTGGCACCAGGCAGGCCGAGGGGTTCGTCGCGGTCGCCGTCATGGGGGCCACCGGCGCCGTGGTGCGACAGGACGGCCGGACGGCCGAGGTCCCCGCGGGAGCAATGTCCTTCTGGTACACGGAGACCCCCCATGTGGTCGACCACCCGGACGGAGTGGACGTCAGGGTCTGCCTGCTTCCCCGCCGGGCCTTCGGCGTGCGTGACGAGCAACTGGAACGGGTGACGGCCACCGTGGCCGACGCCGGCGGCCCGGTGGCCGCCCTGGTCAAGCAGTCCCTGCTGGCCCTGGCCGAGACGGCCGAGGACTGCCCGGCGCTCGTCGCCGGTCGACTGGCGTGCAACTTCGCCGACCTGGTGGCCACCCTCGTCACCGAGCAGGCCGCCCGTGACGCGCCGGCCGCGGAGGACCCCCGCCGCACCCGGATCCGGGAGGTCCACGCCTACGTGGACCGGCACCTCAGGGATCCGGAGCTCGGACCGCAGACGATCGCGGCCGCGCACCGCATCTCCGTCCGCTCCCTCCACAAGCTCTTCGAAGGGGAGGGGACCACCGTCAGCCGCCTGATCCAGCGCCGCCGGCTCCAGGCGAGCGCCGAGGACCTCTCCCGCAAGGACAGCGGCGACAACACGGTCTCCGGCGTGGCCCAGCGCTGGGGCTTCACCGACCCGGCCCACTTCAGCCGGCTCTTCCGCGCCTCGTACGGCATCTCACCGAGCCGGTGGCGCGACACCCGCGGCGGCACCGAGCCGTCCGAGCCGCGGGACACCCGGGGCCGGGTGTCCCGATGACCGATCGACCCGAGGAGAACCCGGTGCCCGCGTCTCTCTCCACCGCGTCTCTCTCCACCGCGTCGCTGTCCGCCGCCGACCGGGCGGAGAGTTGGCAGGACGCCGTGTCCCACACCTTCGTGCCGATGGCCGTGGACTTCCTGGAGGACGTGCCGTCGCCCGGGCAGATCGTCGGCGACCGGCTGGGTTGCCTGCGGATCTCCAGGGTCCAGGCCGGGCCCCAGAGGGTGACCCGCTGCAGGCACCTGGCCGACGGCGACTCGCCGACGCTCGTCCTCAGCCTCCAGGAACGGGGCACCGCCCTCAAGGAGCAGGACGGCAGGCAGACGCTCATCCGGCCCGGCGGGTTCTCCATCACCGACACCTCCCGGGTCTTCCGCAAGACGATGGAGGAGGAGTTCGTCTTCACCTCCTTCCACTTCGCCCGCGCCGAACTGGACGTGCCCGAGAAGGACCTGCGGGCACTCACCGCCACGGCGTTCAGCGGCGCCGAGGGCAGCGCCGCATTGCTGACGGACTACCTGTCGAGGATGGCGCACCAGGCGACGGAGCTGGACGAGGCCGTCGGGCGCCGGGCCGCGGCCACGGCACTCGACCTGCTGGCGCTGTTCGTCGACGACCGGGCCGGGCGCGCCCGGCCGCAGGGTTCACGGACAGCCGCCTCCCTCGAGCGGATCAAGGAGTACATCCTGCGCAACCTCCGCGATCCGGACCTGTCACCGTCCACCATCGCGGCGGCGAACTTCATGTCCGTCCGCTTCCTCCACAAGCTGTTCCAGCAGGAGGGCACCACGGTCGGCGGGTGGATCCGCACCCAGCGGTTGGACCGCTGCCATCGGGACCTGCTCCGGCCGATGGCGGGGGAGCTCGGGGTGGCGGGGATCGCCCGGCGCTGGGGCTTCGCCAACTCCAGCCACTTCACCCGCGCCTTCCGCGCGGCCTACGGCATGACGCCGCGTGACTGGCAGGCCGGCGCCCACCACACGCGCCGGAACGGCTGATCCGTCTCCTTCGAAGGGTTCCGTGCTGCCACTGGATCCCAACACCGTGCGTTCCCGGGCCGGCCGCCCGCCAAGCAGCGGCCGACCAGCCCGGCCGCCCTCAGGAGCTGGGGGCCACCGGACAGCTGAAGTCGATGTTGGAGGTCCAGTAGTCGCCACCGAAGATGTCGACCTTGGTACCGGTGGCACCCGGCCCCGGGTGGGGATTGGTGGCGTTCGCGCAGTACGCGGCCTGGGCGGCCGCCAGCGTCGGGTACGGGCCCAGCTTGGCCGAATACTCCACCGGGACATCACTGCCGCCGGCGTCCGCGCACAGGCCGCCATCCGCGAAGTCGCACGTCCGCTTGCCCTGGACGTCCTGCAGCGAACCCACCAGGACGTTCCCGCCGGACACATTGGTGAGCAGGAAGACGTAGTAGGCACCAGCCGAGGGGGACGGCGACTCCGTGGCCGTCGGCGTCTCGGTGGGCGTCTCCGTCGGCGTCGCGGTCGGCGTCTCCGTCGGGCTCTCCGCCGGGCTCTCCGTCGGGCTCTCCGTCGGTGTCTCGGTGGGCGTCGCGGTGGGCGTCTCCGTCGGGCTCTCCGTCGGCTGCGGCACCGGACAGCCCTGCTCACCCTGCCCCGGCAGCAACCCGCCACCCCCGGACAGCCCCGGGCGCGCACCACCCCTGGAGGCCGGGACCGAGTTGACGAAGTCCACCAGCTCACGCGTCCGGTCACCGACCTGCTTGGCCGAATCCGACCCGCAGTACAGGTAGTTGGACAGGTAGTGGATGTTCAACCGCGACGCCGCGGTCCCGTCGTACACGGTCTGCGGGGCAACGGCCTTGGTCGTGGGGTCCACACTGGAGATCCCTGCCAGCAGCCAGTCCCACTCGAACATCACATAGCGCGTCGGATTGGCGTTCAGCTCCTGGCCGTTGCCGAACGGCGGGGCGATGTAGAGCGCCCCGACGGGCTTCCCGCTGCCGATCCGCGGCAGGACGTTGCGCAGGTAGAGGCCGCCCTCGCTGTGCGAGATCAGCACGACGCGCAGCCCCTTGTTCAGGTCGTCCTGCACGTTCTTCAGCAGGCTCGTGTTGACCCCGTCCAGCGCGAAGTCCGGATCCGCCAGCTTCCGGGTGATCGTCCCGGCGACATCCTCGACGACCGCCTCCGGCAGGACGGCCGCCCCAGCCACGCTGAGCCCGCAGATGGCCTTCGCGAGATCCCGGTTCTCCGGGATCGGGTTGTCCGCGGTGACCCGCTGCGCCTCCTGGCAGGCGCTGTAGGTGTAGACCGCGATGCTGGCGCTGGAGGCGTTGAACTGGAGCTTGACACTGACCGGATGGCCCAGCTGCTGGGTCAGCGTGGTGGACAGCAGGCTCGCATTCACCGTCGACGAGTCGAAGTTGTTCAGCACCCCGTTGACGAAGTAGAAGGACAGCCCGGCGCCCGGTGACGCCTGCCGAAACGCGGCCGGCCGCCCCGATCCCCCCACCGGGGCCGCGCCCAGCGTCGGCGCCGATGCCGCCGGGGCGCCGCCCACCGGCACCGCGTGCCCGTTCAGCGCCGCGGCATTGGCCATGAAGGTCTGCTGCCCCTCCGCCGTGCTCAGCTGACGCGACTCCCACAGCAGGACCTCCCTGCTGATCGTGTCGTGGTCGACGCCGCGGGCCGCAGCGGCACTCACGGACGCCGCCAGCCCCTCCCACGCCCGCTGCGCGTCCTGCCCGCCCAGCGGCTTCTCGAACGCCGCGAGACTCTGCTGTACCTCCGCCGCCCCGGCAGAGGCCGAGACGGAGCCGGAGACGGACGGCGTCGGACCGCTCTTCGGCGGCGAGGAGCAGCCGGCCAGCAGGGCGACCACCGTACCGAGCAGCACCACGGGTCGCACACGCACGGCCGCGCCGCGTTCTCGCGTCGGTGTCATGGCTTCCCTCACGCGATCACCGCGGGGAGACCCGCGGCAGACGGCCGCATCCGAACCCTCTTACCGTCCACTCCCGTGCGGGAAGCCACAACGGGTACTGGACCGCTCAGGTGACACGCCCGCGAAGGGTCTCCGGGCCCCGGTAGCGCGGGAACCCCTGCGCCCCGGCGCGGCCGTCCCCGGCGCCGGCCGTCGCGGTGGGGGATCGGACGGTGGGCGGGCGGCCGGGGGTGTGCTGTGGTACCGGCCCGCTCGCGCGTCACTCCCAGTAGCGGTTTACTGAGAGTGAGCAGGGCAGGAGGGAGGCCCTCCGATGGAATGTCCGCACCCACCCGGGTTCCACATCGAGGTCCGTGAACGCTACGTCGCCGCCGGATCGGAGGTGACACGACTGGTGCGGGCCGTCCCGGAGGACGGGTGGACGGCGGCCACCCCCTGCCGTGACTGGGACGTCCGCACGCTGGTGAACCACCTGGCCGCGCAGCACCTCTGGGTCTGCCAGGCGGTGGCCGGCTACACGCCGGCCGAGATCGGGCGGCGCTTCCAGGGCGACGTCCTGGGGTTCAACCCCGTCGGCGTCTGGGAGTCGGCCGTGAACACCGCGGTGCGCGCGCTCTACCAGCCGGGCGCGCCGGACCTCCTGGTGCACCTGCCGTACGGGCTGCGCGACGTCGGCGGCTACGCCCGCGAGCTGACCGCCGAGACCGTCGTGCACGGCTGGGACCTGGCCCGGGCGCTGGGTGAGACCGGCCGGATGCCCCGGGGAGCGGCGCAGTACGCGCTCGCCGAGTTCAGCGGCTACCGCCACCTGGCCGGCACCGGCCTGTTCGACCCGCCGCTCGACGCCCTGCCGGGCGCCGGCGACCAGGAGCGGCTGCTGGCGCTCACCGGCCGCAACCCGCACTGGTCCGCCGAGCGCATCTGACGCCCCATCAGGCCGTCTCGGCCCGCCGGCCCAGGACGACCGGGTCCTCGGCGAGTTCGGCCAGCAGCGCGTCCAGCTTCGCCCGGTCGACCGAGGGCATCACGAAGACGTGCACGTAGCTGCGTCGGGTGGACTCGTCGCCCGGGACCATCAGGACGTCCTGGGAGGACAGCGACCACTTGGCCACCAGCTCGGCGCTGGGCTGGCGGAAGCGCACGGTCACGGCGCCCGGGGTGCGGGCCGGCCAGAGTTCGACGCCCAGCTCCCGCTCCATCTCGAGCAGGCGCCGCTCCAGGTGATCGGCCAGCTCCTGGGCGCCGCGGACGCGGTCCACCTGGTCCTGGTACGAGTGGCGGGACAGGTGGTCCCACAGGACGAGCGGGGAGAAGCCGTTGCGGGAGCCGGCGAAGGTGGTGTCGGGCGCGCCGATGTAGTCCGGCTGGGACGGCGGCGAGATCTGGTACTTCACCTTCGTCATGTAGATGCCGCACGGCCACGGCGCACCGGGCCACTTGTGGCCGCTCATCGCGATCGAGGAGACCATGTCGACCTCGCCGTGCTCCGCGGTGGGCAGGCGCAGGCCGAAGTCGAACTCGGGGAGCCGCGTGTCCGGGGTCCAGCCGTACGCGGCGTCCCGGGAGGCCAACCGCATGAACGGCGCGTAGCCGGCGCCGAGGGCGCCGTCGACGTGGATCCAGAAGCCGCGGCGCACGTCGACCAGCGGCTCGCCGGTCTGCGGGTCCTTGCCGTGGACGACCTCGCGGCGCACCAGGCCGTGCCGTTCGAAGATCGGCAGCAGGCGCTCGCAGACCGCCCGGACGTCGTCGTGGGCGCCCTTGAAGGTGCTGCCGAGGTTGAGGTTGACGAAGACCGGGTGGCCCTTGGCGGCGAAGAACTCGACCAGGGCTGCGAGGGCGTCGACGTCTATCTCCCCCGGGCCGTCCCAGCTCAGACCGGACGGGCCGGGGCCGGAAGGCACCTCGGTGGGCCACTCGCGCCGCCCCGTGACCGGGTCGACCAGCGGGCACTCGTCCGCGTACAGCTCCAGGCCGACGGCGTGGAAGGTCTCGACGCCCAGCACCCGGACGGCCTTGGCGAAGGAGTAGTGGGTGTCCTCGGAGTAGAACGCCACCGGCCGGTGGGCGTTGGGGTTCTGCCGGTCGGGTGCGGCCTGGACGTAGCGCAGCGCGTCGAACGGGGCGGTGGGCGGCTGGATCAGGGCCTTGCCGCTGAGGTAGTCCCGGGCGTTCCAGAGCGCGTACATGTTGCCCTCGGTGGAGCCCATGGACAGCATGTAGCCCCAGTAGGACTCCGGGTCCGCGGGGTCGTGGGGGCGCTCGGCGTTCCACAGCTTCGCGTAGTAGTCGAGGACGGCGCGCTCGATGACCTTGGTATTCGGCTTGTAGCCGCCGCTCTGGAACGGGTCGCCGAGGTTGTTGATGTTGTTCGGCATGAAGCGGGCCAGGTCCAGGGCGGTGCCGTGCATGTCCTGGGTGGCCTGGTAGCCGACCAGGTGCTTGCGCTTGCGGGTCAGGTACTCGTCGACGGTGTCCAGGGCACGCAGCCGCTGCTCGTCGTCCAGTCCGCCCGCGGGGAGCACGAACTCGCCGCCGTCCAGCTCCGGACCGGGGTCGACGGAGGTCGCGGCGAAGGTGGCGGCGAAGGTGGCGGTCGGGCTCATGGGTGGCGCGCTCCGGGATCGGTGGGGGTCGAGGGGCGTCAGCCGCTCGCGCCAAGGATGGAACTTTGTGCCACCACTGGGAAGATCTCCCGAACAAGATTCGGTGCAAGGCCGAATCGTCTTGCGAATCGACGGAATCAAGTGGAATTCTGGGCTCCATGCCGAACAATCCGCAGGCCCGGAGGGCGCCCATCGACGAGGTCGACCGGGCGATCATCCGCACGCTCTCAGACAACGCCCGCCTCCCGAACAACGCGCTGGCCGAGTCGGTGGGCATCGCCCCGTCCACCTGCCTGGCCCGGGTGCGCGCGCTGCAGGAGCGCGGCATCATCCGCGCGTTCCGGGCCGACGTCGACCCGGCCGCGATCGGGCTGCCGCTCCAGGCGATGATCTCGGTGCGGCTCCGCGCGCACACCCGCGAGCAGAACGAGAGCTTCCGCAGCACCGCGCCCGACCTGCCCGGCGTCCTGGCCGTGTTCCACATGGCCGGGTCCGACGACTACCTGCTCCACATCGGCGTGGCCGGGCCCGAGGAGCTGCGCGACTTCGTGGTGGACCACCTCACCACCCACCCGGCGGTGGCCCAGACCCGGACCAACCTGATCTTCGAGCAGATAGCGGGCCGCCGGTACCTCGCCCCGGAGCAGTGAGCTCCACCGCCCCGGGCGGGGCACCGGCGGGGCGCGGTCAGCGCACCGGCAGGGCCAGGCCGGCCGGGTCGGCGGGCGTGGAGCCGAAGGTCACCGTGGAGCACGGCGTCGACCAATGGCCGCCGCGGGGAACACGGCGTTGGCGGGGCGGCTGCCGGCCCGGACCGGTGCTGCCGTTCGCGGCGGGCTGTCCGGGTTCCACCCGCCAGCCGCTGTCCAGGTCCGCGAGGCCCACGGTGCTCGGTCTCGGCCCCCTGACGGGCCACGGGGACCGCCGGGTGCGGGCACGTCCCTCGCCCGTCGCCCGGCCCCGCGGCCGCGCTGTCCGTCCCGCCGCCGCCGTGCCGCTCGGTCCACTGCCCCGTCGCTGCGCCGTCCACACGGATGTCGTGGTCGCGGCCCAGGCGGGTGCGAAGCGGCCACGAGGTCGGCGGGTCGACGGGCGGGATGGCCAGCAGGGCCGCCTTGTCCGTCTCCCAACGGTCGAGGGGCCGGGCGTCGATCGTGCGGTGTCGGCGGCGGTTGGCGTTCTGCACGACGCCCGACGGGCATCATCTCGCGGACGTTGACGAGTCGGAGTTGCTCTGGGACCAGCGCTCACCGATCGCGGCCGAGGTGCGTGGATCGTCGTCAAGCTCTGACCGGAGGCGTTCCCAGGACCAGCGCGTCGCCGGCTACGGCCTCCGGCAAGCCCGGTCGCGGGGCAGGCCCGCACCGCGACCGGGTCACCGGTGGTTGCGGTGCCGCCTCAGGCTGTCTGGTCGATGGGGCCGGACGGCCCCCAGGACCGCACGCCTCAGTGCCGGCCCTGCACCGCCGGATCCGTGAAGCCCACGGCGAACACCGTGCGCAGCGAGGCCGTGGTGGTCCCACCGTAGTTCTTGCAGACCCCGGAGTCGTCGGCCCCGGCGGCGAAGTGCTTGTCCCCCTTGGCCCGGCAGATGCCCTCCGTCAGACCCCACAACTCGTCGACCTGGGTGGCTCCCAGCTTGGGCCAGTAGCTGAGCGCCTGGGGCGAGCCCGCGCCCCAGTTACCGCCCCAAGTGGTCTCGCTGCCGCAGCCGGTGACCGGACGGGTGTCGCCGACCCAGGTGTGCGAGAGCACCGCCGGCTTGGTACCGCACCCCTTGGAGAACGCGAAGTTGAGCGTCCCCTGCGCGTCGGTCCAGGTCATGCCGCCCTGGAGGCCGCGATAGCCGGGGGTGGTGAAGGCGTCCTGGACGACGGTGCGCTCGGCGGAGGTGGTGAGCAGGCCCGGATCGGTGGCCGAACTCGCCGGGTTGAGCCGGTAGCGGACCACCCGGGAGCCGTACGTGTCGCCGTACCACTCGCCGGTGACCAGCTTGAAGGTGGAACCGCCGCCGGTCTTGTCGAGAGCGAGCCAGGAGAAGCAGAGCGAGGCTGGGTCGATCGGCGCGTCCGAGGCGCAGCTCGGCGCCTTCTTCGCCTGGAAGTAGCGGTGGGTCTCGGGCAGCACGTACGGGTAGCCGCAGGCGCTGGACTTCCCGCCGCTCATGCCCGCGGTGCTGACACCTGATCCGTAGGTGTCGACCTTGGCGAGCTTGTTGAGATCGAAGACCCGGATGCCGTTGGCGGTGTCCGTGACGTACAGGTAGTTGGCGTACCAGGCGATGCCGCCGCCGTGGCCGGTCACGTACGTGAAGTCGGCGGCCGAGCCGGAGGTGCTGGTGGGTTCGACCAGGAGGACGTGCCGGTACTTCTGGGTGGTCCGGTCGATCAGGGTGAGCTTGAGCAGGTTGTTGGTCTTGCAGCCGGTGGTGACCGTGTCGTCGTCGTACGTGGTGTAGTGCCAGGCGACCGCGGTGACGCTGCGACCCTGGATGGCGCCGTCGCCGCCGTCGGCTGTGCCGGTGGTGCTGAGCCCCTGGGGGAACCAGTGCTGGGTGGTGTCGTCGCCGTAGGCGCTGGACCAGCACCAGGCGACCTTCTTCTCAACGTCGGCGGGCGGCAGTCCGGCCTGCTCCAGGCCGGTGCACGGGCTCATCTGCCGCAGGCCCAGCCAACCGTCCGTCTGGCCGGCCGAGTTGACGGTGTAGTCGGTGGTGACGACGTCGGTCAGGTCGGCGTGCTTGGTGAGGTACCGGTTGTAGAGGCTGGTGGTGGCGGCCGTGTAGTCGGTGTCGGTCAGCCGGAACTGGTCCGCACCGGGGGTGAGCGACTGGACCACGGGGGCGTCGACGGCGGCCGCGGGGCCCGCCGCCGGCCCGGTCAGCAGCGCGATACAGGCGGTGGACAGGGCGGCGAGGGCCGCCTTCCACCGCAAGGCGCGAACTCGTGCCATGAGGGTGTACTCCTTGCGCGATGATCGGCTACAGCGGGCAGATGATCGCACAGGCGCCCGCTGTCAGGTGCGCATCGCACCCAACCTGCACAGCACCCCCGAACCCACCACCCGCTCCGTCACTTCCAAGCGCCGAGCGCCGAGCGAGACGCGACCAGCGGCCCGCCGCAGCGCTGCCGAAGCGGCTGCGCGCTGCGCCTGGCCGTCACCGTCGGAACGTCGGTTTCGTCGAGGGCGTCGGAGCGCAGCGGCAGCGCGGACAGCGGAGAGGTTCATACCGGGTGCAAGCGATGCGGGGCCCGGCCGGTCACGCGCGGGCGGTGGCTGGCTGCGTCGGCCGGATCGGGTTGGGCCCGATCGCTACGGCCCGGCCGAAGGCGCCGAAGCCGGCCTGCGGCCCGGCGGGTGCCGGTCCGCTCGGCTGCGCCGGGCCGGGGGTGCCGTGCGCGCCGGGCGGGGCGGGGCGAGGGCAGCAGCCCGGCGCGGGGTCAGCCCGCCTCGGCCGGGAGCCGGCCCGCGCGGACCGCCTCGACCAGGGCCTGGTGGTCCCGCTCGTTCTGGTCGGCGTACGCCTCCGCGAAGTGCACCAGGGCCCGGTCGAACACGCCCTTCTTCCCCAGGTACGCGGCGATGGCGATCCGGTCCCCGGACCGGGCGTGCGCCCGGGCCAGCGTGGTGCCGCACAGCTCGCCGAAGGCCCGCATGCCGCGCGGCACCATCCTCTCGGCGACCGCGATGCCCTTCCAGTCGCGGAGCTGGCGGACGTAGAAGTCCCGGGTCTTGCCGTCGATCCCCTCGACCCGCTCCCAGCCGAGGAAGATGTCGCTGGTGGCCTGCATCAGCCGCTGGCCGGAGACCACCCGCTCGCCCTGGTTGCGGTACCGGCTCGCACCGACGTGCGGCGCCAGCACCGAGGCACCGGCCTCCTTGGCCTGGAGGAACAGCGGGTCCTGCGAGTCCCGGCCGAGCAACAGGAAGATCCAGCACCGGGTGCCGACACTGCCGACACCGACGACCTTGCGGGCCGCGTCCACCAGCCGGAAGCCGCCGAGCAGGGCGCGCCGGTCGGACGGCAGGGTGTGCGCGTAGCGCTCGACCAGCCCGTGGAACAGCGACATCAGGGCCGTCCGCTCGACGTCCGGCAGGATGTCGGCGATCGGGACCAGCAGCGGCGGATCGGCGGCGATCCGCACCCGGCCGTCCACCACCTCGGTGAGCTTCTCGAAGGCCTGGAGACTGTCGCGGGTCTGCGCCTTCGACATCTCGTGGTCGAGGACCTGGCGCGCCCGCTTGGACACCCGGCCCACCACCAGCTCCCGCAGGCGCTCCGCGTCCAGCCGGGAGTACCAGACGTCCAGGTTGCGCATCAGGGCGAACCGCCACATCGCCTCCCGGTACGAGCGGACCGTCGCGGCGACGATGTCCGCACGTTCCTTCCCGTCGAACCCGTTCGCCCTGCCCGCGATCACCAGACTCGACGCCAGCCGCTTCACATCCCACTCCCAGGGGCCGGGCAGCGTCTCGTCGAAGTCGTTGATGTCGAACACCAGCCGCCGCTCCGGCGACGCGAGCAGCCGGAAGTTCAGCATGTGGGCGTCACCGCACAGCTGTGCCCGGATGCCCGAGTCCGGGGTGCCGGCGAGATCGGACGCCATGATCGCGGCCGCCCCCCGGTAGAACCGGAACGGGGACTCCGTCATCCGTCCGTAACGGAGCGGCACCAGCTCCGGGACGCGCAGTGCGGACTGGGCCTCCAGGATCGCCAGCGGATCGGGCCGGTCCCGGCCCGGCCGGTACTCGGCGTGGGCGGAACGCGGCGCCGTCCGCCGCGCCGCGCGGCCGTCCGCCGCCCGCTCCTCGGGAGTGGCGCGCCGCACCGGGCGCTTCTCGTCGTGACCCATTCGGTCCTCCCGTGCGACCGCGCTGCACTCTCAGCCCCCCGTCTGCCAGGGGGGCACCGGCCTGCCCGGGGAGCGCCGGCCGCCGTCCTCCGATCATCCCGCACCCGCCTGATCCGGCGCGCTGCGAGAGCCCGTCCCGGTCCTCCGGACGTCCCGGACCGGACCACGGCGGCGGGCGGTCCCAGGAAATCCCTGCCCGTGCCCGGACTGTGGCGAGTCCCCGCACTCGTTGCGCCGCCCGTACGAGTCCGGCGGGCGCCAGTACCGGTACGTGGCCGTGGTCCGTCCGGTCTGCCCGCGCGCCTACACTCTCGCCGACCTGGGTGTGAAGACTTACGACAAGCTGCTGCGCCCGGCAGCCGCCGCGCCCGTCCCGGTGCCCGCCCAGCGGACCATCACCGTGCGCACCGCCGCCCGGATCGTCGCGGGCCTGGAACCCGGAGCCTGTCCGGAGGGCGGTGGACCGGCCGTGACCGTCACGCCGGTCACGGCCTGGCGCCCGTCCGGCTTCCCGGCCAGTCCGAACCCCGCCCCGACTGGCCCGAGGACCTGCCCCGGCCCACGCAGTCGGAGACCCGGGCGCTCTGGTGGGGCAAGGTCACCGACCCCGCCCGGCCACTGCCTGAAGCCGCCCTGCGCACCGCCTACGACGCCCGGGTCATCCTCCCGGCCGACGATGACTCCGACGCACTGGGCGGTGAGCTGACCGCCCTCGAGGTGCGGGTGCGGGTGCGGGTGCGCCGCGCCGCGCACTGGGCCGAGGCCGAGCTCGTGGCCACCGTCTCGGACTCGGCGGGCCCACCGACCTGGTGGCCTGGCCGGCCGGCACCGTCACCCCGGCCGCAGGCTGCGCCGCGGTGTGCTCGTCTCCGATGCCGGGGCGGTGGCCGCGTTCGATGAAGACGCGCAGGCGGTGGCGGTCGTCTCCGGTGCCTGCGGTGTAGGCGAGCTCGGCGGCGGGCCGGTACGTCCCGGCGCCGGCGGGCAGCTTGGGGGCGGGGAGGAGGTCGAGCGGGCGCAGGCCTCGCCGCGGGTGCGGGCGTCGGTGACGAAGGCGGCGTGGATCCGGCCGACGTCGAGCAGGTCCCGGTCAGTCTTCCAGGTCTGACCAGATGTTGAGACCGCCGTCCTCGACGACCCACTCGTGGTAGCCGAGCCTGCGGCCGATCTCCTCGAACCGGCTCAGCCGCGCCGGGCCGATGGGGATGAAGTACACCTTCATCGCCCGCAGGAAGAGGCGGAATCCGAGATCGGGACCGAGCTCGGTGACCGCGGCCTCCAGCGCCGGGACCACCGCGTGCAGCGGCGGCGGGTAGACGGTGGTGACGGTTTTCTCGGTCAGCGCGGGCCCGGTGCCCCGGAGTTCTGCCAGTACCGCTTCTCGCAGTTCCGGACGGTCGGCGGGGCCGGGTTCTCCAGGGTCGAAGGACGGATCGTCTCGGCGGACAAGGCTGGAACAGGTGTCCGCGATCTGCTCCAGCCAGATGCGGATGCCGAGCCCCGTGCCCGCCGGATCGAAGCGCGACTCCGTGGCTGCGAGCCACACCGTGGAGAGCACTGCATCGGGCAACGAGGACCGCGTCACACGGCGGACGTCCTCCGCCACCTCCTGTGCGTACGCCCGCCCTTCGACTTCGAGCAGGTCATCGACGAACGCGAGGATGCCGGCCGCGTCCCGGGGCGCGAGCCGGGACTGGAGGTACTTCGTCAGGCCACTCAGCCCGAAGTCTTCGGTGAAATCGGCACGGGGCTTCATGCGGGTCCATCCTCACTTCGGATAAGCGGTGTGGACGACGAACTCCTGAGGATGGCCCCGAACGTACTTCAGGACGATCACCACGTTGTTCCCAGTGGGTGTGTCGACCAGGGGCTTCGCCGGATCGTTGACGGGGTTCTTGGTGTACGTCGTGCCAAGGGATCCTTCGTCCCTGACTGCCCAGGTGCGGTGTTGCTTCGTGCTTGTAGGACGATCTCGCCTCCTGGGGGTGGGCGCCTTCCGACCGAGAAGCCAGCGGAACGTACGCCACGGCCCCGCGGCCAACAACTTCTCAACGGGCGCTTCGCGCCCTGGCGGAGGCACTCGTGGGCCCAGATCGCGGCAGGCGAGCGGGCTGAGCACGGCGCGAAGCGCCGGCCGGGCCGCACAGGCGTAGTAGCCGGCCTGGCCGAGCAACCATGCGAGGCCGCCCGCCCGCTGCCCGCCCCAGTCGCCTCGCCGCAGGCCTGTTCGGCGCGAAGCGCCGGCCGATCGAGAACCGGCGGGGCAGCCCCGACGGCACGAGCGGCAAGGCCGAGATGGCCTACCGCACGTCCCTCAAGGTCGCCGAATGGTGGCACACCTCGGCGAACGGCCGACAGCCCGGGGATGACCGGGCCGAGGACGCCGGGAGCCGGCGGCCGCCCGGCGTCCTCGGCCGAGCGTGATCAGATCCAGCCCCGGCGCTCCGAGAGCCAGTTCAGGACGACCTCGCCGGACCAGGTCTGGTGCCCGCGCAGCGCCGGCGAGCCGGGCGGCGGGGGCTGGGCGCCGGAGCGCAGGAAGAGCCCGGCGAGAGCCGCGAGGACGGTGTCCAGCTGTTCGGGGGCGACGCCGCGGGCGGTGGGGTGTTCGGTGAACAGCCGGGAGGCGTCGTGGCCGTCCGCGTGGGCGGTGCCGAGCAACACTGTGAGGTCGAGCCAACTCGCACCGAGGCAGGGCCAGTTCCAGTCGCAGACCCAGGTGCGGCCGCGCCCGTCGAACAACACGTTGTCGCGGCGCAGGTCGAAGTGGAGGACGGAGTCGCCGACGGTGGCCGGGGCCCAGCCGCTCTCCAGCTCGGCGAGCGGTTCGATCAGCTTCCTGGGGAACCACTGCGGCAGGTCGTCGGCCCGCTCCCCGGAGGCCAGTCGGCGCCAGGCGTCGAGCGGCAGTTCCTCGGCGACCGGCTTGAGCCCGATGTCGAGCAGGGCACGACCCGGGCCTCCCAGCTCCTGTGCGATCGCCGTGCAGGCGTCGAGGACGGCGGCGAGTTCGGCAGGGCGCCACGGGTCGGAGGGCATCCGCGCGCCGTCGACCGCGTCCAGTCCGAGGACCACCCAGCCGTCCTCCTCGTCCAGCCAGCGCAGGCGCGGCGCGGGTACGGCGGCGGGCAGCGCCCGGTTGACCAGGGCCTCCCTCCGGTAGCAGTCGGCGATGACCGGGTCGCTCACCGCGTTGGCGGCCTTCACGAACTGTGGCCCCTGCGGGCCGTACAGGACGGCCGCGAAGCCCGGCGTGAACCCGCTGCCCGCGCTCGGCGCGGCCGCCACCGGGCCGCCGAGCCGCCGCTCGACCAACGAGCGGACCCGATCCGGCAACTGTGACCAACTCGGCCGGACCGCGGTGGAGCCGGCGGGCGGCTTCGGCGTGCGGGTGCTGGGCATGCCGCTATGCTGCCGCGCCCGCGTGGCGTCCTGCCACCGATATTCCGCTGCCGCACGGCGGCCCGGACGATCGCGCCGGACGTCCCGTCAGCGCGAGGCCGTACGGTCCTGGCGCGACTGACCCGGGCCCTCGCTCCCACTTCCGCCTGACAGCGTCCCGTCGCATGGCTCGCCGCCCATTCCCCGGCCGACCACGCAGCCTCGCGTCCGGCGGCCGGCGCCGGGCGGCTCACACGCCTGGAGGAGGAGCTCGGCTTCGCGGCTGTGCATGCGCTCACCGGTCCCCAGGCGCAGGGCCGGAGGACACTTGCGGATCCTCTGACGATCGCCGCGTTCGTCCTCGGCGGCACCGCCCGGACGCCGCGGGCGGGCTGGGCACGGTTGCCACCCCGCCGCCCGACGGCCGGCGGATGCTGCCCGGGAGTGCCACGCCGCCGCGTGCCGCCCGGTGGCCACGGCCAGGTCGAGGTGGTGCGCGAGCTCCACCACCGCTTGACAGCCGACAGGGGAATCAACCGGGCGAACCGGATGTTTCCGGTCAGCTCGCGAGGCGCCGACGGCGGGCCCGCTGGCGGCAGGTGGCGCCGCAGTAGCGCACCGGTCGTCCGGTGGGCCGGACGGCGAGCGTGGCCCCGCACTCCTCGCAGCACGCGACCGCGTCCCCGCGCGCACCATGTGCGCCGGGGGCGCCGGGGCCGGCGGTTCCGTCACGAAAGCCCCGGACTTCCGTGACGGAACCGGGGGGACGCAATCCGTCCAGGGTCAGCCGGACCAGCCTGCGGCCCGCCGGTCGATCACTGTGCGCGTCGAGCATCGCGACGCACCCGAGCGTGAGGGCGGCGACGTCGTCGGGGCCGACGTCGGCGCGGACGCCGCCGACCCGCTGCGCCGCCTCCAGCAGCGCCGCCAGGACCTGGCGGAACCTCAGCACGGCGGCCGTGAGCACCGGGCGCGGCCAGCTCGCGTCCACGGCCACGACGTCGCAGAGGGGGCCGCGCCGGTGGGAGGTCTCGACGACGTCCAGGACGAACCCGAAGAACGCCGCGGTGGGCGCGAACCGGGCCATCCGCCGTTCGCCGGAGGCGACCAGGTCGGTCAGCTGCCGGGCGAACACCGCCTCCAGGAGGGCCTGTTTGCTCGGGAAGTGCCGGTACACGGTGCCGGCGCCGACGCCCGCCCGGCGGGCGATATCGCCCAGCGGGACATCGAGGCCCCGCTCGGCGAACGCCTCGCCGGCGGCGGCCAGCACCCTGGCCCGGTTGCGGCGGGCGTCGGCCCGGTCGCCACCGCCGATCACTGCGGTCATGTCACGAAACCCCTTGTCTCCCCGGAGTGAAACGGGTTGGAGTATTCCAGATGGATCGAGCCCACCACAGGTCCCCGGGCACGACCCCGGGAGAGGGAGGACGACATGACCGACACCACCGGTACCACCCGCGGCACCGTCGCCATGACCGGCGCCACCGGCCGACAAGGCGCCGCGACGGCACGGCGGCTGCTGGCCGGCGGCCGGGCGGTGCGCGCACTGGTCCGGGACCCGTCCGCCCCCGCCGCCGTCGCGCTCGCGGAGGCCGGAGCCGAGCTGGTCCGCGCGGACTTCGACGAGCCGTCGGGCCTCGAACCGGCGCTGGCCGGCACCGCCGCGCTGTTCGCCGTACCCCCCGTGGCCTACGGGCCCGACGGCACCGACCACGAGCTGGAGTTCACCCGCGGCCGAGCGCTGGCCGACGCGGCGGCGGACGCAGGGGTCCGCCAGGTGGTGTTCACCAGCGTCGCCTCGACCTCCGGCCCAGCGTTCGCGGCCCCGGGCAAGCGGCGTGTCGAGCAGTACCTGCGCGAGAGGTTCCCGCTGGTGACCGTGCTGCGCCCGGTGCGGTTCATGACCAACTACTTCGGGACCGGCGTCGGCCTCGACGGCATCGTCGACGGCGTCCACCGGCACCTCTTCGCCCCGCACGAGCCGCTGCAGGTCATCGCCCTGGAGGACATCGCCGAGTTCGCGGCCCGTGCTTTCGAGCAGCCGGAGCGGTTCGCCGGGCGGACCCTGGAGCTGGCCGGCGACGACCTCACCCCGGTCGAGGCCGCCGCCGCGATCAGTGCCGCGACGGGCATCCCGGTGCGCTACGAGTGGGTCACCCACGAGGAGGCGGCCGCGCTGAACCCGGAGTTCGCCGAAGTCCGCCGGCAGTGGGCCGCCGGACACCGCTGGCACGCCGACATCGAGGCACTGCGCGTCATCCACCCCGGACTGCGCACCCTGGCCGACTGGCTCGCCGAAACCGGCGCTGCCGCCCTGCGCACCCACCAACTCGGCGCGCAGTAGCGGCCGGCCACGCCCGGAGCGGCCCCCGCGCCCGGCTGCCCCGGACCCGTCGGCCCCTGCTGCCCCGGCCCTGTCGGCCCCGTAGACCGGACGCGCCGACCCGGCGGTCTACCAGGCCACGCAGACCGTGCTCGCCGTCCTCGAACGCCACCCCCGTCTGCCACCGACGTGCTCTGCCCGGGCCCGCGGTGCCAGTGCCGGAACGCGCCGCTGGGGGACCGGGACCAGGACACGCGCCGGGGTGACGCGGCTACCGGACATCACCCGGGGCGACCGGGAGTTCACCCGTGAACCGACGTGTCCCCCGCCTACCCGGCTCGTTGAACGGGACGAGCCCACCGCCCGGTTCCCCGGCCATCCACCCCCGGCGCCGGGGAACCGGGCGGTGGGGCCCCGGGGCGGCCGGAGGCAGGCAGCAGCCCGGCCGCCCCCACCCCGCCGGCTCCGCACGAGCGGGGACGACGTGCTGCGCGCGGCCGCAGAGGGCCTGCCCGACGACGCCGGGCCGGCCGACCGGCGGTCCGTCACCGGCCGCGCCGCCGTCGACACCTTTCAGGTTCTGACCCCGCGCGCTGCATGAGGAAGGCAACTTCGGACCCACGCCGCCTCGAAGAGGGGGCCGGGCGGGGGTTCAGCGGCGCCGCGCCACGTAGGCGGGCGACACCACAGCGATCAGAACTGCCGCCACGCCGACCTGCAGCAGGTGCCGGATCCAGTCGATTCCGCCGGTGTGCCGCACACCGAAGTAGGAGGCCGCGGCGTTGCCGAGTACCGCTCCGACCGCTCCGACAAGGACGGTCAGCCACAGCGGCACGGGCTGACGGCCCGGCAGCACGAGCTTCGCCAGCAGGCCCACCACCAGACCCGCGACCAGGGCCCACAGGATCGTCAGGCGGATCCGGCCCAGCAAGGGGCCAGTTCTCGCCACACCGCATGCACCGCTGAGCTCAGCGATAGAGTGCCGGCCTGTTGCCGACCTCGTCTCCGCCTGGATGCCCTGGCCTCTCGGTTCCGCTGCTGCTTCGGCCGCCGAGGTTCTCGACGGACCCGTCGAGGTGCCGGAAGCCTCGTGGGTGACCTCACGATGGCGGCTTTCGGGCTCCGTCGCAGTCTTCGACAGTGAAAGTTGGGGCCGGGAGAGCCCACGTAGGCGCGTACGGATCTGGTCCCGTGACAGTTACGGTCATCGCCAGGTCCGAGAAGCCTTCGGGTGCGCGTGAGCGAGCTATCGGTGCACCGGGATGCGGGTGGCCGGAGGTTCAGTCGGTCTCGAATCGGACCGGGCACCTACGCAGGGAAAGGTTCTCACCCTGCACGACCTCCAAGGCCTTCCGGAGCTCCGCGACTTCTTCCTGAAGCCCAAGAGCTGAAGCCCCGTCGCGGTCACCACCGTTGCAGTACTAGCCGCCGCAGGTCACGTCCTTCGCGGGCAGCCGGCCCGTGGTCAGGTAGCGGGTGACGTCGGCGTCCGCGCAGGACGGGCCGGCCACCACCACGCCGTGGCCCTCGCCGCCGGCCACCGTGACCATCCGCGCACCGTGCAGCGCCCGGCGCATGCCCTGCGCCATGGCGAGCGTGGCCCGCAGGTCCCACTGGTTCTGCACGATCAGCGCGCCGACGCCGTTGTTCACCACGGTGGCCGCCTCGCGGGGCGCCGACTTCCAGAAGGCGCAGGGCTGGATGCCGGCCCCCAGGTCGCCGGCCAGCGGGTAGGCGGCCCGGTCGCGGATCGCGTCCCGGCGGTACTGCTCGGGGTCGCGCGGCCAGTCGCGGGCGTCGCCGCAGAACAGGGCCCACGTGGCGGCGGTCTGGTTGTTCTCCTGCTCCTCCGTGCCGGAGGGCACGGGCGCGGCCGGCGCGGCCGGTCCGCCCTCGGAGGCGGTCTTCAACGCGGCGATCCAGGGGGTGACGGTGGCGACGTAGGAGAAACCGGTGTACCCGGTGCGGATGTCTCCGCCGCTCAGCGCCCCGTTCGTGGTCGGGACGGGTGTGCGGTCGGCACGGGCGACGAGGTCCCAGTACGTCTTCCGGACCTCGGCGGGGGTGGCGCCCAGCCCGTACGCGGCGTGGCGTGCGGCGGCCCACTCCGTCCACCGGGTGAAGGCGGGTTCGGCCCCCGCCGCGGCGCCGCGGAGCGTGCCCCGCCAGGCGAGCGCCGGGTCGAGCGCGCTGTCGAGCACGAAGCGGTCGGAGCGCTGGGGGAACATCTGGGTGTAGACGGAGCCCAGGTAGGTGCCGTACGAGTACCCGAAGTAGGAGATCCTCCGTTCCCCCAGAGCCGCCCGGACGACGTCCATGTCCCGCGCGGTGTTGCGGGTGGTGATGTGCGGCAGTACGTCCCCCGCCTTGGCCCAGCACTTGTCGGCCACCGTCCGGGCCCGGTCCACGTCCCGGGCGAAGGTGGCCGCCGTGTAGGGGTGCGGGTTGCTCCGTTCGTCGGCCGTCAGGTCGCAGGTGATCGGCGAACTCCGGCCGACCCCGCGCGGGTCGAACCCGACGAGGTCGAACCGCTCCCGCACCTCCGGCGCCAGCAGGGGCTCCATTTCCACCGGCAGGGTCAGCCCCTGCACCCCCGGCCCGCCCGGGTTCATCAGCAGCACGCCGTGGCGCGCCTTCGCGTTGTCCGCCTTGATCCGCGAGACCGCGACGCCGATCCTCCGGCTCCCGGGGTCGGCGTAGTCCAACGGCACCTGGACGGTGGCGCACTCGAACGCGGCCGGCTGCCCCGCGTCGCAGCGCTCCCAGCGGAGCCGCTGCTGCGCGTACCCCTGGAGCGGGTCCTGCGCCGCGGACGCCGTCGCGGGGGTGAGCGCCGCGATCGCGGCCGTCACGGCACCGACCGTCAGCGCGGGAATCGTTCGTCCGTCTCGCAGAACCATGCCAGTCCTCCGTGCAGAATCGTGTCTCGGGATCGCCTCCAGTCTCCGTTCCGCTCCCGGCCGCACCCGTACGGCGCCGGGATGGGCTCATGATCCAACTTGCGGCGTACGGCGGGGCGCTGACGTACGGCCCAAGGCCCATTTCCGGTCTTCCACCGTTCGAGCTGAACCGCGCACCGGCCTCCCGCCGTTGCCCCCGGAGCGCGCCGGTCAGCCGGCGGGCCATCCGGCGGGCCATCCGGCAGGAAGGGGTTGATGAGCTCGGCGGGGACAGGTTGTTGTCCGGGCCGGGGCCGGGGCCGGGGTGGGGTCGGCGTCCGGCTGGCCGGGCGGCCGTGGCGGCGGGCCGGGGGTTCGCCGACGGCTCTGCCGGTCAACGGCCTTGGGCGGTCTGCGGCGTTCCGGTGGGGGTGGCGGTGCGGCCGTGCTCGGAGGCGGCGAAGGCCCGGTCGACGAGCGGGCGCGCGGCCTTCCACTGGAGTGCGCGCATCGCCAGCGCGTTGAGCCGGATCCCCAGTGCGGACCTCGGGGCCGCGGACGCCACCCGGCCGGGCGGGAGTTGCTGCGCCGAGGTGGCCCTGGGACGCATCGTCCGTTCGAAGGCGGCCAGCGCGGCGGGCACCCGGGCGGTGTCGCCGGGTGCTCCGGCGGCTCGGAGCGCGTGGGCCAACTCGGCGGCGCCGCGCAGGGCGAGGGCGGTGCCCAGGCCGCTGAGCGGGCTCGCGCACCAGGCGCTGTCGCCGAGCAGGACGATCCGGCCGGTGTGCCAGCACGGCACGTGCACCTGGTCGAAGGTGTCCAGGGCGAAGTCGTCGGCCTGCCGGGCGGCGGCCAGGAACTCGGCGGTGCGCCAGCCGACGTCGGCGAACGTCCTTTCCAGCAGGGCGAACCGGGCCTCGCGGTCGTGTCGCGGGGGCAGGGTGTCGGCGGCGAAGGTCAGGCCGATCTCCTGTTCGCCGGGGTGGCCGGGGCGGGCTTCCACGCCTCGGCGGCCGGGCGCGTTGTGGATCAGGAACCAGCCGTCCAGCGTCGGCGTTCCGGGCTGTTCGGTGAGGGTGAACCAGGCGTGCGCCAGGCCGAGGGGCTTGCGGTGGTCCTCCTCCGGCCCGAAGCGCAGGGCGCGGACCTGCGAGTGCGCGCCGTCGGCGCCGACCACGAGGTCGAACTCCTCCTGTGCGCCGCCGCGGAAGCGGGCGAGCACTCCCGTCCCGGTGTCCTCCAGCGCCTCGACGGTTTCGCCGAAGCGGTGCGTCACGCCCGGCCCGGTCGCCTCGTGGAGGATCCGGGCGAGGTCGGTGCGCAGCAGTTCCTCGCGGGAGACGTAGCCGCGTCCGCCGAAGGCCTCCACCGGCATCTCGGCGAGGTGCCGCTCCCGGGCGTCGATCCAGGCGGCGCCGCGCTGGGGCACCAGTCGTGCGAGGGCCTGCGGGAGCAGTCCGGCGCGTTCCAGGACCTCCCGGCTGTCGCCGCGCAGGTCGACGGTCTGGCCGCCGGCGCGCAGGGCCGGCGCGATCTCCGCGACGGTGACCGTCCAGCCGTCCCGTTCCATGAGCAGCGCGAGGGTGTCACCCGCGATGCCGGCGCCGACGACGAGTACGTGTGCCATGGGGTCCTCCGGTTCGACCTCGGTCAGGGTCCTCCGCATCACTGATGCGAAGGATTCGCATTTAACGTAGACCCGGCGCCCGGGCTAATGCAAGAGTTTCGCGATAGCATGGGGTGATGGCACAGGCATCAGGAACAACCCGACCCGGCGGCCGCACCGCCCGCACCCGCGAGGCCGTACGCGCGGCCACCCGCGAGCTGCTGGCCGAATCCGCCGACGGCACCGTCGACATCGCGGAGGTGGCCGCCCGATCCGGCGTCCACCTGGCCACCGTCTACCGGCGCTGGCGCACCGCCGACGGCCTGATCATCGACGCGGTCGTGGACGACCTGGCCAGCCGCTCGCCGCTGCCCGCCACCGGCGACCTGCGGGCCGACCTGCAGACCTGGATCACCGGCCTGCTCACCGACCTGACCCGCCCCGGCGACCTGGCGTTCTCCCGGGCCCTGCTGCGGGCCGGCGGCGAGGGACGGGACGCGCTGGAGTTCGCCGAGCCCCGGATCCGTCAGATCCAGGCCACCCTGGACGCCGCCGGCGTCACCGTGCTGACCTGGGTGGACCTCTTCGAACTGGTCCTGGCCCCGGCCTACGTGCGGGCGCTGCTGTCCGCGCCGATGGACCCGGCGGTCGACGCCGTCCGACTGGTCGACAACGTGCTGGCCGTCCGGTCCGCGCGCGAGCGGGCGGCGGGCGGCTGACCGGATCCCTTCTCGTGGCTCAGCGGGCGGACCGGACGACGGTACCCGCGATGCGGAGCCCGGTCCGGAGGACGGTGGCGGTCTTCCGGCAGCGGGCGGCCAGGCTCTGCCGGTTGGGATGGACGGGGCAGGCAAGGTAGCGGCGCACGTCAGCACTCGAGGGGACCGGGCCTGTACTGACCGTACTCATCAGGGCGACGGCCTGACCGAACCTCACCCTCGGGCGTAGGCCGCTGACCTGCGCAGGTCAGTTTCCCGCCCCGTCCTTCTCCGGACCGCGGTGTGTCCCAGAGACATCAGGGCGCAGTGGGTGCGCCTCGGTAATCACCGTCCCTGGCACCTCTGTTGCCGACCGGTGGGAGCGGCCTGAGCCGCTCCCACTCCTCCTTCGTCGGACTCCGTCGGATCACCCCGCCCCATGCCCAGGACAGCGGCACCGGAGGAGCCGCCGGGGGCGGGTCACTCGCAGGCGACGCCGTCGCCGTCGCGGTCGAGCGCGGCGCGGTAGCCGGGCTCACCACGGTGCAGCGGGGCCGCGCCGGCGGCCTTCGCCGCGCTGCAGTTGGCGTAGTACGGAGCGGCGCCGCCACCCCCGCCGGAGGACGAGCTCGACCCGCCGCTGGAGGAGGTGCCCCCGCTGCTGCCGCCCGTCGACCCGCCGGAAGAGCTGCTGCCACCGGTCGATCCGCCGGAGGAACCGTGTCCGGGACGGGTCTCGCAGGCGGTGCCGTCGCCGTCGGAGTCCAGGCCCGCGCGGTAGCCGGCGTCTCCCCGGTGCAGCGGGGCCGCGCCGCCCGCCCACGCGGCCTCGCAGTCCGCGAAGTACACGTCAGCCTTCGGTGGGGCGGCCTCCGAAGGAGCGGACGGCGGTGCCGGCACGGGTGCCTGTGTCGGCGTGGGAGTCGGGGTCGCGGTGGCCGTGGCGGTCGGGTTCGGAGCTGCGGTCGCGGTGCTCGGCGAAGCCGAAGCCGAGGTGGAGGGGGAGGGGGAGGAGGCGGTTGCCGTGGCCGCGGCGACCGGATGGGCGGTGTCCGGCTTCTTCGGGTCGGCCAGCACGCCCGCGAACCAGATCAGGCAGTAGAGGCCGCCGACCACGCTGACGGCCACCTTCGCCGGACGCCGCCACGGCGAGGTCCGCAGCAGGATCAGGCCCACCGGCGGCAGGAAGACGAGGGCGAGGACGATCACCGCGGGGCGACGCCACCACGGGCGGGCGCCCGCAGACGCGGGTGAAGGCGAAGGGAAGGGGCTGGTCATCGGTGAATCAAATCATCGTCATCTGTGCGTGTTGTACCAGAATTCATCACGTTTCAACTACATCCGCGGCCCCCCGTCCGGAGTAATAAGGTGCAGGAGTGATCGAACTGGTGATCTTCGACTGTGACGGCGTGCTGATCGACAGCGAGCCGATCGGCGTCGAGGTGGACAAGGTGGCGATGGCGGCGCTCGGGCTGCCGATGAGCGAGCAGGAGATCGTGGAGCGGTTCGTCGGGCTGTCACAGGGTGCGAAGACGGCGGCGCTGGAGGAGTTGCTCGGGCGGGAGCTGCCCGCCGACTGGTGGGAGGAGTACCGGCCGCTGCACACCCGGCTGACCGAGGAGCGGCTGGGCCCGGTGGACGGAATCGTCGAGGCGCTGGAGCGGATCGACCTGCCCGGGTGCGTGGCCTCCAACAGCAGTCATCGCTGGCTGCGGCGGGGGCTGGGCCTGACCGGGCTGTACGAGCGGTTCGCCGGGCGGATCTTCAGCGGCGCGGAGGACGTGCCACGCGGAAAGCCCGCGCCGGACCTGTTCCTGCACGCGGCCCGCACGCTGGGCGCCGACCCGGCCCGCTGCGTGGTGGTGGAGGACAGCCCCCACGGCCTGAGCGCGGCGAACGCGGCCGGCATCCCCGCCTTCGGCTACACCGGCGGCGTCAACTCCGCCGACCGCCTGGCCGGCCCGGGCCGGGTCCTGTTCGGCGACATGCGCGAACTGCCCGGCCTGCTCACCGCGCACGCCCGCTGACGCCCGGGGCTCGGGAACGCACCCGCGCCACCGGCCGTGAGGGCGTGGTGCCGCAGGTCTCGCGGTGGTCCTGGGCGAAGCGGCCGAAATTGGTGAAGCCCCAGCGGAGGGCGACGTCGGTGACGGTCCCGGTGCGTTCGCCGCAGGCGATGGCGACCAGATGAAGATTCCCGCGATGTGGAGTCGGTTTGGACGACGACAGCGGTCTTCTCATAGCGGGTGGCCAGGCCGGCCCTTGCGCCTGCGGTTGGCCATCCGGTCCGAGGGCTGAGGAATCACCACCCCGCTCCACCTCTCGGCGGGTGCGCCCGGACCCGGTCCGGACGCACCCGACCATGCATGTCCTGGCCCGTGTCGCCCGACTACGCCGAAGCCTCGGCCCCTGCACTGGGGGCGAACCCGCTCCCGTGTTCGGCGAACACCCTGATCGCGGCGCCCAGGAACTCCACCATCCCGGGGTGGTAGGAATCGTGGAACGCCCTCATGGCCTCGTCCTCGGCGTAGAAGAGCGACATGCCGACGTAAGCCTCCCTGGAGGGGGTGTAGAACCGGCTGACGATGTCGAAGTGCCTGCGGACGAGCTCCTGGACCTGCCGGTCCCCGGGCAGGGAGCCGCCGTCCAGGAGAGCCGTGATCTCCCGGTACAGGACGTCCCAGTCCTGGTGGACCCGCTCCCTGTCCACATGTTCCCAGTCGTTGGTCCCGGCAAGGCTCTTCGCCTGCTCCTCGGCCAACGACCGGCGACACTCGCCCTCGTAACTGTTCCCCACGGCACCGGTTCCCATCGTTCGTCACCTCTCCGGTGGATCCCCGAGAGGCCGCCGACATGTCGACATCGACCGGCAGCCGATGATCAACTGCCGGTCCAGGCCGAACGGTGACACACAGCCACCGGGTCGGCAAACCATTTCTCCTCGGTCGCGGCGCACCGCCCGGCACGTCCGACAATTCCGCACCTCACTGGCAGAGCGATGGCAGCGGCTCAGGCACCGTTCGGCAGGGCGGTGGGCACGTGCGGACGCCGGGAGGGCGCACCAGGACACGCCGGCACCACCGGCCGGCATCTCCGCGACCGCCGGGTTCTCCTCGGCGGCCGGCCGCAGATCCGTCACCGCCGAGCACACCCCGCAGGCCGCTGTGCCGACCAGGACCACCAGCAGCCGCGGGAAGGAGCGCCGGCGCCGCTCCCACGCCCGCCCCGACCCAGTCCTCGCCCGCCTGCTCCCACACCCGGGCGCATCCGCCTGTGCCGCCACCTGGCCCGCGGCGCCTTCACCACCAGCGAACTCGCCCAGATCCACGGCCTGACCGCCCCGGAGATCTCCCGGCACCTGCGCCTCCTGAAGAAGGCGGGCCTGGTCACCACTCAGCGCCGCGGACGCTACGCGCTGCACCAGCTGGACGTCACCGTCGTCGCCCGGCTGGGCAGCGACTTCCTGGAGGGCGTCCTCCGCTGACCGGACCGGCGGGCCCACCGGCCCGCCACCGACGGGCCACCGCCGCACCTGCATGCGACCCGCACCCGAGTACAGAGAGGGACACCCTCCTCCGCCGGCCGGGGGCCGCCCCCGGGCACCCGCCCCCGGGCACCCGCCCCCGGGCCGTCCGCGGGGGGACCTGATCGCCCCCTCCATCGTGGACGTGTCGATGCCCTGCTCGATCACGTGCAGCCCGATGCCGCACTCGCGCAGGTCAGCGCCGAGCGCCACCAGGCAGGTGGAGCACGGAGCGGGAGAGCCGGTCGAGCCGCCGTCGTCTGCCGACACCGAAGATCGGTCTGGTGCATGACCGGATCAGCCTGGGGTGTTCGGCGGTTGCTCAACTGTTCGTGTGTCGAGCGGGTGCCGCCTGTGGTGTTGGTGCCTGCACCGGGCGTGAGGCGGTCGTGTCGTCTCCTTCCTGGTGCGACGGACGCCGGGGCAGCCGCGACGCGGGAAGCAGGCCGAGAGCGGCGACTGCGGCCAGGACCAGCAGAGTGGAGCTCATGGTCGAAGCAGCCGTGCCGGTTGCGCTGGCCGCGACGGCGATGCCGAAGGTCGGCCCGATGTTCACGGCGGTCTGCTTGAGCCCGCCGACGACCCCGGCGTACCCGGGCGGCGCGTCACCGACGACGGTCCCGGTGGCGGTGACCATCACGGTGGCGAACCCGGCACCGATGGCGGCAAAGGCTGCGGCCATGGCCATCCATGTGCTGGCGGGACCGAGCCGGGACAGCCCCGCGATGCCGACCACGACGAGGACCGTACCGGCGATCGCGGTGCGGCGCGCACCGTACCGGCGCAGTGCGGCGACCGCGGCGGGGGAGCCGAGGACCATGAGCACGGTCAGCGGGAGCACGCGCAGACCGCTGGCGAGTGGATCGAGTCGAAGTACGTCCTGGAGGTAGAACGTGACCCTGAACAGCGCGCCGAACAGGCCGGCGGCGATGACCAGCAGGATCGCCATCGACGCCGTCACCGGTACGGACCGCGCCACGGCCGGCGGAACGATCGGATGCGTGCTGCGGCGTTCGTGCCGGGCGAGCACCGTCGCGACGCCGACGACGACGAGGAACTCGAGCAACGTCGGCGCGGCGGTCCACCCCCGCGCGGGTACGTCGGCCAAGGCGTGGACCAGGATCGCGAGCGCGACCGCCAGCAGGCCCGCGCTGGTGAGGTTGAGCCGTGGAGAGTTGCCACGCTGAGGCTCCGGCGTCCGCACGGCGAGAGCGAGGACGGCGATGACGAACGCGAGGGGCACGTTGACCCAGAAGACGGCGCGCCACCCCAGATGAGCCACGAGAACACCACCCAGGAGCGGCCCGGACCCCGCCGCCACCGCGATCGCACTGGTGCGGATGGCGACCGGCTTGCCGAGCCGGTCCGCGGGATACGCCAGCCGTAGCAGCGCGAGCGTCGCAGGTTGCAGGAACGCGGCGAACCCGCCCTGCACCGCGCGCAGGACGATCACCCAGCCGACGGTCGGCGCGAGCGCGATCCCGGCCGAGGCAGCACCGAAACCGAGGACGCCGACCAACAGCAGGCGCGGGTGCCCGTACCGGTCCCCGAGTCGCCCGGCGATCACGAGTAACGCGGCCACGGCGACCAGATAGCCGGTGCTCGTCCACTGGATCTGCGCCACGCTCGCGCCGAGATCACGCTGCATGCCGGGCTGCGCCATGAGCAGGATGGTTCCGTCCAGTGCGACGATCACCGCGCCGGCCACGCTGACCAGAAGTGCGATCTGCCGCTGTGCGGGTGCGGTCATGAGGTCACCGGGCCGAGGTGGGCGTCCAGAACCGCCGTGATGAGCCGGTCGCGTCGGTCGTCGCCGGGGGCGCTGTCCAGCGGTGGGGCGCCGAGGGCGAGTTGCAAGCTGCCCCAGGCCCACAGCTGGGCCATGCCGTGCAGGTTCGACCACAGGGCGGCGGCAGTCACCGCAGGCGGAGGTCCGGCCTCGTTCGGCCCGTCGGCGCGTCGTGCGGCATCCCGCTCCGATCGGCATCGGGCGACAAGTCCGGTGAAGTGCCCGAACAACGGGAGGGTCGACTCGCGCAGCCTCGGTTGGTCCGATGCCTGCGCCGCGCCGTCGAGCAGGTCGTGCCGCCACATGAGCTCGAACATGCCGCGGCGTTCCAGCGCGTACCTGACGTACGCCCGAGCGAGGGCCTCCAGCTGGCCGCGCGGTGTGGTCGCGCCGGCGACCGCGGCCTCGAACATGGCGGCGAGGTCCTCGAAGCCGCGACGGCCGATGGCCGAGAGCAGCGCGTGGTGCGTGGGGAAGTACCGACGAGGCGCCCCGTGCGACACCCCCGCTCGACGGGCAATCTCCCGCAGGCCCACGGACGCTGATCCCTCGGTCAGCACAAGGTCGACCCCGACATCGATCAACCGCTCCCGAAGGGAGCTCTCATCAGTCATAGACAGTGTCTACCAGGGCCTGGTAGACACTGTCTACCAGATCCTGCTGTCGGAGAGCCACGCCAGGGCAACAGCGGCGCTCTGACGCCCCGTCGGGCCCCGGGGCGGCGGTTCGGCCCCCGAACGGCCCGGGGAACGGCCCTTCCCGGGCCTCCTGATGCGGCTCCAGATGCCGGCACCCCCGTCTTCGGCATGGAGAGGCGTCTGTGCAGATCGCAGGGCCGGCCAAGGTGGCCGGAAATTCTGACAACCCGTTCTGCGCACCCCTGATCTCCTGGGGGTGGGTGGTGGCGCCCTGTCGGGTCAGGCCGGCCTGCGACGCCGAAGCCGGCTGCGGCCTGGGCGGGCACTTGCGCGACACTCCGCGCACGAGCGCGTTGGCCGAGAACGTACGGATCGCGCCGGGCCCGAGCCGCGACCGGACCACTGACCCCGAGCCGGGCGGACGGGCCGCGACATCGGCCCGTCCGAGATGATCAACAACCCGGTCAGTTCAGTGATTTGACGCTTACTCACATCTTGTTGGTAATGACGAAGGCGTATGACGCCCCGTCAGCAGGGGCGGGTGCATTGCTGTGAGCATGCATCACGCCCGACGCCCTCGCCGTCCGGCCGGAGCGTCCCCGCAGGCCCGCGGGGACCTCCGGGTCGCACGAGAGCCGGCGATGACCGGATGAGCACTTTCGACCTGTGGACCTGTTCGCACTGCGGCACGGCCTGCCCGGCGGCCGCCGTCCACTGCGCCGCCCGCGGATCCGCGCCGCCGCCCGGGGCGACCGTGCCGGGGCGTCGACCGATCCCGCCGCCGGCCCCGGCAGCACGACCACGTCGGGCGGGTCCGGCGGCGGCACGGCCCACCCGGGGCCGGGCGCGCCCGGCGCGCCGCTCACCCCGCCGAAGTCCCCGGTGACCACCGCCATCGGCGTGATCGCACTCCTCGCCGCCGCCGTCGTCGCGATCAGGGAGGAGGCCGGATGGGCGCGGGCGGGGGAGCGGGTGTGGACCTCGTGTCGCCATGCGCCCGACATCGCCCTGCTGTGTGGCTGTTGCAGGGCCGTCAGCGCGTGCAGCGTCTCGCCGAGCGGGCCCCAGGTCGCCGCGATCCGGGTCTTGGCGAGGTCCTGCGGGGTGAACGTGATGCGTGACGCGCGAGGCTTCTCCCGGGTTCCGTTCGGACGCCCACCTTCCCGGCACCCATGGTCTCCGGTCGCGCACGGCTGCTTCAAGTGGGCCTCACCGCAGGTGTTTTCGGCGACGGCCGAAAGGACTGGGACCGTGCCCGCCGGCACCGTCAGGATGGGTCCCGAGGGCGACGGGCCGGGAACCGCGAGATACAGGTGGTTCCCCCTGGCCGGAAGGTCGCCCGAATCGAGAAACCACCCATGGAGGCGTTCATGCGTATTCGTCGTGCTCTCGTGGCCACCGCTGTCGGTGCCACGCTCGCTCTGGGGGCCGCAGCCGCACCGGCCACCGCCGCCGCGCCCTCCGCCGCCGTCGAGGTCACCTGCGGCAACGTCTACTGGCCTCACACGGACAAGGACAGTGGGTCCGGTACCGTGAAGTCCGGCGGCGCGGCGGTCCACACCGGCCCGTACGGTGCGTGCAACACCGTCGGTACCATCGGCGAAGGGATCAAGGTGGAGTACGACTGCTACTCCGTCAACGGGTACGGCAACAGGTGGACCTGGGTCCGTATGGTCGGCGGCGGAAGCTTCGGCTGGGTGTACGGCGCCTACCTCAGCAACGGTGGTGCCACCGTGCGCTGCTGAGCGCGCTCGGCCCCACCGATCCGCCGAACGCGCAAGGGGCCCGCTGTCCGACCGGACAGCGGGCAGGCGCACGGCATGCTCTGGTGGCGGCGCCCCGGAGGCGGCGCCAGCGCGCGGGAGGGCCGAGGGCATTTCTCGACGCAGACGGTGCAGGGGCCGACGTTGCCGCGCTGGGCGAGGGTGCCTTCGCAGCCCCGGCAGACCCGGCCGCCGGGAACCGTCTACCGCAGCGGGCGGACGTGTCCGCAGCGCAGGCAGGCCGGATCCCGTACCGACGGGAAGCTGACCGGGCAGCAGACCGCGTTCCCGGACGCGTTCCACCGCCGCGTCGCCGGCACCTCGCGTTCACCGCACACGCGGCCGCCGCCCCGCGCCCGCCGCGGGCCGGGCCGTCGCCCTCACCCCTCGCGTCGACTCCAAAGAAACCATCGAGATCGACCACTGGCTCCTCGGCCTGCGCGACGACGCCCACCGCACCCGTCTCGACAAGTCCGAGGCCCTGCACGAACTGCTGCGCCTGGCCCGCGACCACGAGCCGGCCCGTCGCGCCCTCCTCGAGCGGCTCACCTGAGCCGCCGGCGGGCGGTGTCGCCCACTGCCCGCCACCACACGGCCCCCGATCCCCCGGGCACGTCGTCCGGAGGGAGCGTGGTCGGCGTCAGGGCCGGGTATCTACACTCCGCCGGTTGTCGCTGTGGTGGGGGGACATCGCACATGCGCCTGCTTTTCTGGTCAACAGCCTTTATCAGTATTGCCGTTGCTGCCCTACTCGCATTGTGGGCAATCCTCGGGGACGCTGCCGGGGCCGAGCTCGCGAGTGCCGTCGCCGGGACGGTTGCCGGGCTCGCCGGGCTCGTCGCCTCGGTGTACGCACTACAGCGGGACGGAAGGTCCGCAGCGGGCACCGTCCGGGCCGGCGGAAGCGGTGCGGTCGCTGCCGGAGGGAGCGTGCTCGGCAACGCGATCGGTGCTGACAGCAGGGTCACGGGTGCGATGCGGGCCCCGCGGCGCGGGTCGGGGCCAGTACGGCCCGTTTCCGCCGAGGGCGAGCGGGCGGTGGCGGCCGGGGGAGATGTCGCCGGCAACGCGCTGGGCGAGGGCGGCGAGGTGGCCGGCTGATGCCGGGATCGCGCTTCCGTTGGCGTAGGCCGCAGGTTCCGGAGGAGCCCGAGCGGCCGGCCGAGCACGTGGAAGTGCGGGGCGGCGGGGTCGGCGCCGGGGCCGACGTCGCCGGCAACGCCATCGGTCCGCGCAGCTCGGTGACGAACAACTTCAACTACTACGGGCCGGCCGAGTCCGACCCCAACACCGGCCCTCCAGCACCCTCGGGCATCACCCAGCCGACCACCACCGCCCCTGACGACCGCCGCTACCAGGTGTTCGTGAGCTCGACCAGCCTGGATCTGAAGCAGCACCGCGAAGCCGTCATCGACGAGCTCGTCAAGGAGGGGTACATCCCCTCCGGCATGGAGCTGTTCGACGCGCGGGCGGAAGGCGCCTGGGAGGTCGTCGAGCGGGTGATCAGCGACTGCGACTATCTCGTCCTCATCCTCGGCGCACGGTACGGTGACGTGGGGGCGGGGACTGTCAGCTTCACCGAGCGGGAGTACGACCACGCCCGCTCGCTGAACAAGCCCATCCTGGTGTTCGTCCACTCCTCTCCCGCCGAACTGCACACCGACACCTGGCAGCCGACACCGGAAGACGCGCAACGGCTGGCCGCCTTCCGGGAGAAGGTACGACGTGAGCAGCTCTGGAAGCCCTGGTGCACCACCGCCGACCTGCGCAACGACGTCACCAGGTCGCTCCGGCTGGCGGTCAGGCACAGGCCCCAGCCCGGCTGGGTCAAGGGCAATTCGATCGCACACACCTTCTCTGCCGAGTGGCAGAACCTGGTGGCTCCCGGAACCCGGATCGGTGTAGCCCGGATCAGTGTGGATGGACAGGCCGGCAACGCCCTGAGTGAGAACCTCGGCAAGGCCTCATCGATCGGGATCATGTCCACCAGCGGCAAGCGGCTGATCGAGATCCAGGCCCCCTACCTGACGAAGGCGCTCACGGCCGGCGCCCGTGTCCGCGTCCTGGTGCCGACGCCCGACGGGCAGTTCCTCGCGGACGTCGACGAGTCGGAGTCGCTCTGGGACCAGCGCTCACCGATCGCGGCCGAGGTGCGTGAGGTCGAGGCCCGGCTGCGGGCGATCGTGCGCGAGGCCCGGACCCGCAGTTCGACCGTAGGATCGATTGAAATCGGGTTCTTCACCACGCACTTACGGTCCACGATGATTCTCTGCGACCGGACCTGGGGATGGGTCACGCTGACCTTGCCGCCGGCGCGGGCCCCGGAGACCCCGTCCCTGGAACTGCGAGGGACCTCCGAGTTCGGCCTGCTCGACGCCTGCTGGAAGCACTTCGACAGGACCTGGGCCATCGTCGAGGAGCGCGACGATATGAGGACAATAACGTGAGGCGATCCGTGATGGACCTGGATGACATGGCAGCCCTTTCCCCCGCCGCAGCACAGCGGTGGCTCGACCGGCTTTCCACGGCCAAAGCCTTCATGCGAGCGCGAAACCACCTGCCGGGCGTGCTGATCGAGGTCGCGGCCCAGCATCCGCTGGTCGACCGGACCATACCGGGCGAGGAGTTCGCGGCCCGGCTGCGACGCGGCCACGAGCTCTTCATCGGGTACCGGGAGGCTGGGCAGCCGGTGGAGATCTACGTGCCCGGAAGTCGTCACCGGCATCTCGGGGTGGAGGACGGGATCAGTCTCAGCCGGGCGGGCGGGGAGTTCCTGGCCAAGCTCGGCGTGCCGCCGGTGGCGATCCACGGCGACGACCTCAACGAGCGGTACAAGGGCGATGCCGGCGTCTATGGCTCGGCCGACGAGTGCTTCGTCGCCGCCTCATACTTCAAGGACGGTGGCTTCGGCTCTCTCGTCTCCGTCTGCTCACCGGCCCAGATGATGCGCAAGACCCTGCACTACCTGCAGTTCGGGGTCTACCCGCTCAACCACACGGCGCCGACCTCGGAGGGCTTCCACGACTTCCTCTACGAACTCCTGGTCGCGGTGCCCGAGGTGATGGGCACCGACGACACCCTTCAGGAGCCGGGCTCCGGCGAGGCGGAGCGTCTGCGCGTCGAACGCCGTCCCTCGGCGGGCTGAATGCGCGGACCTCTTCGCAGAGGCGCCTGTCCGCTGGGCGGTCGAGAGCGTTTCGAACGACGAAGGGCCGATGTCGCCTGGACGACCACCGGCCGCCCCCGTCGGCGGAAGGGCAACAGCATGGCGCGCACGATCACCGACGCGTTCCTTTCGACTCCACCTGGGGCGACGGCCGCCCAGAGCCGCAGAGCTCCAGGGTCGTGCCTCCCCCCGCCCCAGCATCCCTCCGACTGGCTGCAGCTCGCCAAGATCCTCCGGAACAACCTCGACGGAGAGCTGACCATCATCGTGGACGCGAAGGGAAACCTGCGCCTGCGGTAGCCCGGCCGTCGAGTGCCTTCGCGTGGGCAAGGCCCGTGGATGTGTGGGGGAGTCGGTTCGTTCCGTATCCACCGGGTCGCGTCGTGGTGGATGATCGCGACGTGAGTGAGCCGGCCGAGTTCGCCCGGGGCCAGGTCCGGGGCAACCCAGGTGGCCAGGTCGGGGGTGCCGGCCCGACTCCACCGGTCGCGGTGCTTGGCGCACAAGCCGTTCTTGGCCCCGCGTCCACAGCGGCAGCCGTCACCGGCGACTGGCGCTCGGTCGAGGACGATCACCGCGCCCGGCGGGCCGCCGGAGGAGCCCCGGCCGGTCGAGGCCGCCACATCGGGCGGCGGCCTCGACCGGTGACGGCGTCACATCCAGGAGCTGCAGGCCCCGAAGGTCACCCACTGGTGCGAGGAGATGGCGTCCGCGACCTCCCCTCCCCCTCCGCCGACGAACACCCGCTGAGCCAGGTTGCCCACGTACTGACCCTGTTTCAGACAGGCGTAGCCGTTGCGCCAGGCGTCGCCGCCCCCGGCGTCACGGTAGAACGCCACGTGCACCAGTCCGTTGGCATCCGACGTACCGTTGTTCATCACGGAACTCGCCCGGTCGTTGGCGGAGCCCTGGAAGGGGCCCGTCCCGTCCGACCAGTTGACGTCGTTCCCGTAGGCGATGCCGAGGCGCGTGCCGGTGCACCAGGTGTCCTCCCAGGCGATCACGGCACCGCTCCACCTCGTCTGGTACTGCGAGCAGGTATCCGCGAGACCGGCTCCCCGGTCGTCGTCGGCCACGGCGGTGCCGGCCGGCAGGGCCGCCGTCAGGAGTCCGACGGCGGCCGCCGCCAGCATCATCCGGGTCCTCTTCATGTTTTCCTCCCTGTCGCGCCCGCGGCACGGTGCCGCGGGCCGTTCGGTGTCAGGCCGTCCGGCCCGTGATCGCCCGGGCGCGCGGCAATGCGGCCCGGGCGAGTTCGGTGCGCTCCCCGACTGCGGAGCGGTACCGCTCCGGCAGCCGCTCCCGGTACTCCGCCTCCAGGCGCCGGGCGGTTCCGGCCAGACCGGTGGACGCCCCGCACTGTGCCTCGGCCATCGCCAGTGGCGCCTCCGCCACGGTGACCGCGTCCGGTGCGAGGCCCGCCGCCTTCCGGCGGGCCTCGGCCCGGACCTGGTCCGGTCGTTCGTACGGGAGTCCCGCTGCCGCCATGCACGCGGACCACGCGGCGAGCGCTCGGGTGAACCGCGCGTCCCGGGTGATCTCCGGCACGTAGAGCGGGGTCAGGTTCGCGGTGAGGGTGTCGGCGCGGGTCCAGGCGGCGAGGTCCCCGTAGAGCCGCCGGCCGGCCTCGCCCTCGCAGCCGCCGAGGCGGCTGACCGCGGTGCCCCCGCCGGGAAGGTCGATGGAGAGTTCCGGGGTCCCGGCTCCCCCGCGAAGCGCCGCCGCGTACGCCCGCTGCCGCTCCTCGGTCAGCTCCCGGACGTAGGCGGCGTTCGGGTTGGCGTCCCTCTCGTCGGCGGCGCGGGCGAGGCTGCCGCCCCCGTAGCCGTGGGCGCGGGCCCACGCGGTGTCGTCCAGGACGAACCCGAGCGGGCGCAGTCCCTCGTCGTCGGTGGTGGGCACGGCCCAGTAGCGGAAGCCGCGCTCGGTCATGCAGTCCGCGACGAGCCGCTGTTCGGCGTCACGCAGGAGGGCGTTCTCCGCCTCATCGGGCGGTGGCGCCGGCTGAGTGACGGCCGGCGGGCCGGAACCCGTGCCCGGGGCGCAGGCCGCGAGCACGGCGGCCGCAGCCAGTGGTGCGATGATCGCCAGGGCGGGACGCGGGAGTCGGCCCCGCGGTGGTGACGGTGCATCGGCCGATTCCACCGCCCGTTCCTACGGCTTGTAGATGCGGTCGATGTGCGCGTACTCGTCGGTGGAGATCTTGTGCCAGCCCGGGCCCCAATGGACCCAGCGGTTGCCGAAGGTGGAGGTGATGAAGACGTCCATCTTCCGCTGGGTCGGGACGTAGATCCCGTCCACGTCGCCCCATCCCTCGGTGTTCGCGTGTCCGTTGAGGCGGCGGATGGTGTGCTGGATGTCGCCCCAGTTCATGGTCACGGAGACGGTCTCGGAGGTGCGGTTGTAGACGGTCCCGCAGACCCCGAACACGCAGCCGCCGAGGATCCCGGCGTCCGCGGCGGCCGGGTGGCCGGCCTGCGAGCCCGGTTCGGAAGCGGCAGCCGCAGGGGCGGAGGGCAGGGCAAGGGCGGTGCCGATGAGGGCCGCGAGGCCGACGG
Source organism: Kitasatospora sp. NPDC005856 (assembly GCF_040629945.1). Lineage (NCBI taxonomy): Bacteria > Bacillati > Actinomycetota > Actinomycetes > Kitasatosporales > Streptomycetaceae > Kitasatospora > Kitasatospora sp. NPDC005856. Next base: position 51,868 of record NZ_JBEXWT010000032.1, read on the forward strand.
CGGCAGTACGGAGGCGCATGTGGGTCCTTCCTGGACGCATGGTGGTTCGCGTGGAGAGGTCGCGGCCGGCCGACGGGAACGCCGGTACGGCGAGGCCGTCCGGTCGTGCTCGGCCGACCCGGAAGCCATCCTCGGCGCGCCGTCCCGACCCGGACAACGACATCGGCGTCCCGAGCTGCGGTGGGACGCTCCCACCCCCGTCGACCTGGCGTTTCACCGGAAACGCGGGACGCCCTGTGGGATGCTGTCCGCGACGACGATCGCCACCGGGGGGATGACGATGGATCGAGAGACCGGCATGCGCGAGCTGGCTGCCGCCCTGACACGGCTCAAGGACCACAGCGGGCTCAGTTACCAGGAGCTGGCCAGGCGGACGTTCACCAGCCGGACCACGTTGCACCGCTACTGCACCGGCCAGGGGATTCCCGGCGGCTACGACGTGATCGCCCGGTTCGCCCGCGAGTGCGGTGCCCGGCCCGACGAACTGAACGCCCTGCTCCGGTCCTGGCAGGCGGTTACCGGCGAGGCCACGACCGTCCACACGGAATCCGGAGCGGGACCGGGGCCGGGACCGGGAGCAGAGCCGGCACCGCCGCCCGCCGCCGAGGGCCTCCCGCCCCGCCGTGCGACCCGCCGTTCCGGGCGGCACCGGGCCGCCGTGGCACTTGCCGCGCTGTCGCTCCTCGCCGGCACAGCTGCCGGCAGCATCCCGGCCGGAACCAGCGCTCCCTCGCGGCTCCCGGTCGCCGCCCCGGCCGCGGCGAGCTGGGCGGACGCGCCCGTCGCGGTGGCTCGTACGGCCTTCGGTGTCACCCTCAACAGCAGCTCCGGTGCCACGCCCACGTTCCGCGTCGGGAGCGTACGGCTGTGGGACAGCGAGACCCGCTGGTCGCAGCTCGAACCCCGGCGCGGCGTCTACGACTGGTCGACCCTCGACCGGCTTCTCCAGGGAACCGGGGAGGCCGGGCTGCCGACGCTGTTCGTGTTCGGCGGAACGCCAGGCTGGGCCGCGCCCGGCGCGCGCCGGGCCGCCTACCCCGAGGATTCGAGGGCCGCACCCCCGGACGACCTGGCGGACTGGGACGCCTTCGTCAGCGCCCTGGTGGAGCACGCGCGCGGACGCATCGAGGCCTACGAACTATGGGTGATGGCCAATCACCCGCATCACTTCAACGGCCCGACCGAGACGCTGGTGGAGATGGCCCGGCGGGCGAGCCGGATCATCCGCGCCGGTGACCCCGGAGCCCTCGTGGTCTGCCCGTCGGTCACCGGGCTGTGGGAGCCGTCTGCCGACGCGTTCGTACGGCGCTTCGCCGAGCTCGGTGGCTACCAGGACTGCGACGCGGCCGGGGTGAAGCTGTACCAGCGCCGGATCCAGGATCCCCCGGAGACCATGCTGGAGGCCGTCCAGTCCGCTTACCGAAGCTTCCACCAGGCCGGGGTGCACCTGCCGCTGTGGAACACCGGGACCACCCAGACGCTGCCGCTCAACGATCCGCTCGACCCGCAGCGGGCCGCGAACCACGCCGTGCGGTTCTACCTCACCGGTCTGTACGGGCGCCGGTACGGCCTGGAGCGGATGTACTTCTACGCCTGGGGGAACAGTACGCTGCCGATCGTCTTGCAGCCCGAGGGCCGACCTCCCACGACCGCCGCCCTGTACGTGGAGCGGCTGCAGCACTGGCTCGCAGAGGCGAGCCTCACGGGATGTGGCCGGGGTGCGCAGGCCGCGCTCCCGGAGAACGTCTGGCAGTGCGAGTTCACCGTGCCGGTCCCCGGCGGACCGTCCTTGCGGGTCGTCGTCCTGTGGACCGACGCCGGCGCCGCCGAGACCACGGTCGGACCGCGCCGTGCCTTGGTGCACGACCTCGACAGCGGATCCCGCGAGGTGGACGGACAGCACCCGCTGCGGATCACCGAACGACCGGTCCTCGTCACCTATGGCTGACCGAGGAACGGAATCGTTGCGGCAACTCCGGTCGGCATCAGCGGACTTGACGAATCACCGCGTCAACCTCGTCACCGCCCGCCCACGGCACGCCCCTGCCGACGTCCAGGCCGAGGAAGGCCGCGATGCCACTCAGCGATACTGCCCCACCCGACAGGACACACGACAACCGGACAAGACAGCACCAGCCGGCCGCCGAGGCCACCGAGGCCCCCGCCTGGGGAACGCCGAACAGGACGGACCTGGAAACCGTCCCCGGGCGGCCTGACGGCCACCCGGCAGCGACCCAACCGAGGCCCCGCACCACCGAGACGGACGGGCGAGCCGGACGTCGAGGCCGAGGGCCAGGACGGGTGTCAGCGGCGGGCGCTGCGGTGCGTCGTCGTGGACGCTGCCGATCTTGACTGCCGGGCCCGGACGCGGTCCGGCTGTATCCCGCCGGAGCTGGTCTCCCCGCTGCTCGAACGAGGGCATGCCGGCGTGGTGGAGGCGTGGGCCGGGCGTGGGGAGTGGTTCTGCGCGCGGGAGTGGGCACGCCTGCTCGGGGAGCAGGGCTGGCAGGAGCAAGCGCTGGACGTGCTCGCACCGTTCCTCGCGACCGGTTGGCGGACGGCCACCGAGGCCACCGCCGAACTGCTGGAGGGCTCGGGCCGGATCGGGGAGACGATCGAGCTGACCCGCGCCCGGATGGCGCTCGGGCACCCGATGGCGCTGGAGTCCTACACCCGCCTGCTGGCCCGGCACGGCCAGGGGGCGAGGCGGCGAGGCGGTCGACGTGCTGCGCGCCCAGGCCGACACCCGTCCCGGCGAGGACTGGATTCTCCATGCCCTGGCCGATCTGTGCCTCGACCAGGGCCGCCCCCGCGACGGCCTGGCCTACCTCGACCGCCTCAGAGCCCGCCGCGGGGGAGAAGAGGAGTGGGAGCTGTTCTGGATCCGGCTGCCGCTGATCGCCGCCTGCGACGGGGTCGACGAAGCGGTCGCACAGGCCCGGGCCCACCCCGACGGCGACACCCGGTACGCCGCCGAGCGCATCGCCGGGCTCCTGGCCGACGCCGGGCGCACCGAGGAAGCCGTCGCCGTCCTCGAACAGAACGCCCCTGGCGACCGCCACGACCTGGCCGGCTACCTCATCGACCTCGGACGAGTCGACGATGCCGTGGCCGTTCTGCGGCGACACAGCCTCCGGCCGCCCGATCCGGCGATCGGTCCCCAGCGCAAGGAGCTTGCGTTGGCCGAGCAGTGCCTGGAAGCCGTTCCGCACTTGGTGCTTGCGGTGGCCTTGGCATCCGCCGACGTGGACTGATCGACCGGGCCGGAAGCTCACCACTCCGCGGTTCCCGCTCGCCGCCTACAGCTCTGTCCACCTGCACACCCTCCCGCCCCGGCCGTCGAGCGGGTATCAGACCAGAGCGCGAGCCCGGCCGGCGGACGTACGGACGGTTCGTCCGACCGTACTGCCGATCGTCGGCCAACTCTGTTGCCTAATGGATGAGTTGGGCTTGCTCGCCGTCTGTCGTCGACCCGTTTGCTGCCCCTACGCTGGACACATGGCTGCTGGTGAAGTGCTGCGGTCCGGTCCTGACGCCGCGACCACCGATCTCGTCTTCCACGAGGGCGGTGGTTCGCGCGGCCAGGCGGTGCTCATCGCCCTGGTTCCCCTCGTCTGGGTGCTGGTCCTGTTCGGCGGTGTCGGAGCCGCGATCACCTTCGCGATGGTCGGTTTCGGCGCCGACCTCGCTCACGCCGTGCTCGTGGCCTCCCTGGTCACGGCGGCGGCCACCGTGCTCACCGGCCCGTTCGTCGCGGTCCGAGAACTGCGTCGTGTCCGCCGGGTCCAGTTCGCGCCGGCGCAGGACCCGAGCGGGCTGCGACTCGTCCGGGCCGGCCGTTCGACGGAGACTTGGCCGATCACCGATCTGGCGCGGATCCACCTGCACGAGACCATAACCGAGCCCTACTCGGGCGACGAGCGACCCACCAGCAGGACGTTGACCGTCCTGCTGGTGCTGCGGACCGGCCAGGGCGCCCGGTCCCACCACGTGCCGGAGGGCACGGACGCGCGGTGGCTGAAGGACGCCCTGCAGGTCCTGCTCTCGGCGGCCGGGATACCGGTCACGCTGGAGACCTCCCGAACTCGGCGCTCCAGGCCTCCCTCGAGCAGCGGTTCCTCCTCCGCGCATGTCGCCGCGATCGTCGCCAACAGGAACCCGGGATCGGGGCCCACCGGCTCGGGCGGCACCAGCGGTTGACGGCTGCCGGACGCGACCTCCGAGCCCGGTCCTCCGACCGCACCCGGTCCGAGTGACCAGCCAGTGAGCGGTCGAGTCGGCTCGGGTGAGCGGATGGCCTCCCGGGAGGTTGTGAACTGTTCCCGCGGGACGAGGAAGTTGTCCAGGACGGATTCCAGGCAGGGACGGCCCACTTCCCAGAGGGGACGAGCTGATCGCCCGCTCTCCGGCCCCGACCCCGGCAGCCGGAGGCCCGCGCGATGACCGACACCACTTGTCCCGGCGCGGACCCCGCCGCCCCTGGATGGCTGGAGCCGGCCCCGTGCAGCAGCCGGCCCGCGCCCGCCGACCGGGACCTGGGCCGCCCGGTCCTCGACTCGCCGCTGGTGCGCGGTTCGATGTGGCTGCGCTAAACCCGGCATGACGGCATCCGCACCCTTCACCACGGCGCCGGCCTGGCCCGCGGCTGGGTGCCGGCGAAGTGCCGTTCGTCGTCGGCGATCAGAGCCGGGTCCGCCTTGGCGGCGAGCCGCTCGGGCAGCTCGAAGGCACTGGTCGTCTGCTGGGTCATGTGTCCTGCTTCTCCGATCCCCTGCCGGGCAATTGCACGCGGTACACCCGGTTTGTGCGGGTTTCCCGATTCAGTCAGCGACTGTGCGCCAGGGAGGGGGCCTTGCCGCAAGGCCCCCTGTCCGGCATGAGTTGGACAATGGCAGGAGAGCTTCGGCTCTCTGCCTTCGCTGTTCTCGGCCGGCTTTTTCGGGCGGCCGGTCAGTTCCGGTCGGCGACGCCGGCCTCCAGGACGGAGACCACGGCGAAGAGCGAGAAGCAGGCGGCGCCGAGGCCGACCAGGACCCGGGCCGCGACCATCACGTCCGGGTCGGCCGACTCGAACAGGAACGCCGACATGAACAGGCACAGCAGTGTGGTGCCGACCGGGACCAGCGGGGCGCGGCCGGCCGGCGGCGCGGCTCGGCGCCAGCCGAGAGCGAGCAGCAGCACCGCGCTCAGCACTGTCCAGCACAGCAGACCCAGCCCGATCTGCACGTACCCGGTGGCCAGTTGACCGGGCCGGGGGTCCAGGGCGACGACGACCAGGCCCCCGGTGATGTCCATGGCGCCGAGTACGGCGGCCGGGACGAGCCACCAGACCCGCTCCCGCCGGGTGTACGTGTTTCGGATCTGCCGCAGCAAGGTGATCACCAGCCCGATCAGGGCGGTGCAGACGATCGCCTGGTCGACCACCACGTGCCCGGCCGTGAAGCGCCCGTCCGAGTCCCCGCCGCCCCCGTTGGCCAGCATGACGATCGCCCACGCCCAGGCGGCGGCGGCCGCAAGGACTGGGACCGCCACCAGCGCCCGGGCCGCGGACCGGCCGAACGGCGCGGGCGAGCGCGGCGGGGAACCCTCCGGCAGGACGGCGTTCTGCCCGATCAGCGTGAAGCGGGTGGCGACCGCGGCCACCGACGAGACGCACACGCAGACCAGGCCGATGCCGAGGACCACGCTGCCGGCCACGAAGTCGGCCACCGGCCGGTGGCTCTCCGCCAGCAGGCCCAGCCCGTAGCCGACGGTGGCCCCGGCCACCGCGAAGCCGAACGCCGGGTAGCCGATCCGGTCCAACGCGCCGAAACGGCCGATCAGTTGCCGCACGATTGTCGCCGCGACGGCGAACAGGCAGAGACAGACGGCGGCCAGGAAGACCAGCGTCAGGCCCGCGACCCGGGCGCCCGGCCCGGTGGAGTGCGCGAGGACGTAGCCGCCGAGCGCGGCCGACACCGAGCCCATGAGCAGCGGAATCGCCCGGAGCAGCACGCTCATCCCGTGGTTCACCAGGTCTCCTCGTTCCCTCGCGCCCGTCGGTTCCGGGCGGCAGTCAGTGTTCAGCCCGCCGGGTCTCCGGCCGGGACCCCGGCGGCGGGTGTCCACGGATTTCGTCCGATCGGCTCACGGCGACACCCGCCGTGCGGGACCCCGGCGGTGGCCTGCGATGCTGTCGGCGGACACGACGGGCAGCGCGGTCACAGGCGGCCTGGAGCGCCTCCAGCGGGCAGGGACGCCGGGCGGGTCAGCGCCAGTCGAGGCCGAGAGCGGTGAGCCGGTCGAGCTGCGCCTCGGTCAGCTTGGCCCGGCGGCGGTGTTGGAGATCCACACCCCGAGCTTCACCTCGACGGTGCCGCCGTCGCCGTCGGCCACCTCCTCGACGTGGCCCCGCGCCACGGTCACCGAACCGGTCCGCTCCCGGTACTGGGCGAGCGTAGCCAGGCCCCGGTCGAACGCGCTCACCTTCCCGCCGGCCTTCTTCACCGCCACCGCCTTCTCCTGCCCGGCCGGGGCCGCGAACGGCTCCACGCCGAGGGCGGCCGGGCGCTCGCGCTGACCGCCCACCAGCCCGCGCCACACCACGTCGACGGTGGCCCGGTGGCTCGCCGAGCATCCCGGTGTCGAGGTGATCTGCAGGGACCGGTCTCCCGCCTTCGCCGAGGCCGGTCGCCTCGGCGCCCCGGAGGCGGTCCACGTCGCAGATCGCTGGCACATCTGGTCGAACCTGGCCGAGGCCGTTGAGAAGACCGTCGTCCAGCACCGAGCCCTGCTGCGTGAGCCGAGCGACAACACCACCGCCACGGCCGCCGCGGTCATGGAGAACCTGGACCTCGAAGCGGCATCGCCGATGGAACCGCGGACCACCGGCCGGCTGTCCGACCGGGTCCGCAAACAGCACGCGGCCGTCCACGCCCTGCTTGACCAGGGCATCGCACTGCGGGTGATCGCCCGCCAACTGGGACTGGCCCGCAACACCGTGCGCCGCTACGCCCATGCGGCGTGCGCGGACGAGCTCCTGGTCGGGCGGTGGACCGGCCGCGCCAGCATCTTCGATCCCTACAAGCCATACCTGCACCAGCGATGGGCCGAAGGCTGCACCGTCGCCCACCGGCTGTTCGAGGAAGTACGCGAGCGCGGCTACCCCGGCGGCGAGAACGTCGTGAAGGTCTACGTGGCCAAGCCCCGCGAGAGCCTCCCGCACGTCCCACCCCGCAAGGCACCATCGGTGCGGGACGTGACCAGCTGGCTCACCCGGCGCCCCGACCGCCTCACCGACGGCCAGGCCCAGCAGCTCAAGGCGATCCTGGCCCGGTGCCCGGCACTCGACCGAACCGCCCACCACGTCCGCGCGTTCGCCGAGCTGATGAACGACCGCCAGGGCCGGCAATTGGACAAGTGGATCGCGGCCGTCCAGGCCGACGACCTGCCCGCTCTGCACACCTTCGTCACCGGCCTCGGCCAGGACCTCGACGCCGTCATCGTCGGCCTCAGCCTCCGTTACAGCTCCGGCGCAGTCGAGGGCCACAACAACAAGATCATTCTGTGGAATCTGATTTGTCAACATCATGCCTATTTGAGCAGTCGCGTCGTCCACTCTCGCTGCTCGGCCGTGTCTGGGACGACGAGCCCGCGAGCTCGTTCGATCTGGTTCCAAGCGGTGTCGGGATCGACGTCGTTGAGGATGAGGAGTGCGGCCGCGAGGAGGGATGAGCGTCCGATGCCGGCTCGGCAGTGGGTGACGACGTGTGCGCCGTCGTATAGCCGTTCGGCGAGCCTGTGCAGGGTAGGCAGGATCGTGGTGAGGTCGGGGACGGTGCGGTCGGGGATGGGTATCGCGACGAACTGCAACCCGGCTGCTGCGGCTGTTCGGGGTTCGTCTGCAAGGCCGAGTTCGTCGAGTTCGGGTCCGGTGAGCGCGCAGACCAGGATGTCGACGCCGTAGTTCTTCAGCGCGGCCATCTCGTCTTCAAGCCAGTCGTTGCCGCGGGGTCTGGCCATGGTGCTCAGTCGTCCGGGGCCGGGGAGGTCGGCGGTGAAGAGGGCGGGTCGCATGTCAGCAGCACTTTCGGTCGGTGGAGTCGGGTGGTGATCGGACAGTCAGGGGCAGGGGCCGACCGGGTTCGGCGTGGAGCTCGCTCGGGGGCGGGCCGGCTGGGGTGGCCACTTCGGCGAGGCGCTCGAGAAGGCGGTCGAGGGCGCTCTGGCCGTCGTCGACGGCGGCGCGTTCCTCTTCGGTGAGCGGAATGCTTACGAGCATGCGCTGCAAGTTGGCTTTGGCTTCGACGAGTTGGGCTTTCGTCGATTCCTTGGGGGTGTAGAAGTCGCAGCGGGCGCAGGCCATCCGGTGCTGGCACTGTTCGAAGAACGAGTAGGAGCACAGCCCGTGACCGAGATCGTAGTACTGCCAGGGTTCACCGGTGGCCGCGGCCCCGGAGGTGACGGCGTCACGGTCGAGGAGGATCTCGACCGTGCGGACGTTGCGGGCGAAGTATCCGGCCCCGGTGTGTGCCTTCGTGAGGGTGTTCGGCGTGATCTTGGCGTAGTACTGGGTGGATTGCGGTGAGCGATGTCCGAGCCAGGCTTGCAGCTCGAACAGGGTCATCGGTTCTTTGGCGTTGTAGAGCTGGCTGGCGATGGTGGACCGGGCGCGGTGGCTGGTGATGTTGCCGCGGATGTCGGCGGCCGGGACTCCGGCCTTGCGGCAGAGCATCGGGATGATCGTGTTGTTGATGTAGCTGGTGGAGACGCGGCGGGCCCGGACGGCGAACAGCAGGTCGACCAGCTCGCCGGTGCGGCGGTCGGTGAACTTCGGCTGGTCGGGACGGGCAGCCTGCCAGACGTCGACAGCCTGGCCGAGGATCGGGTCGACCGGCTTGGTGAAGGCGGTGCCTGTCTTGTGGGCGGGGACATCGAGCAGGCAGACCGCGTCACGGGCCAGGACCTCCTGCGAGTCGCCGGCGATAGGTGCCCCGTCGTGCTGCCAACGAATGCAGCCCACCCTCAGCCGCGCGATCTCGTTGCTGCGTTGTCCGGAGAGCAGCCAGGTCAGCGTGACCGCTCGGACCAGTTCGAAAGGGTAGAAGTGCCCGGAGCGGGTCTGGGGCAGGTCGGCGGGCTCCAGATTCAGGCCCGCCCACAACAGCTTCGCCCAGACCTCGTCGGCGATCATCCTGGGGTCGGGTCCGAGGAGGGCGGTGATGCTGCGGGGGATGGCCAGCGCGCGCTGGGGGTCGAAGCGGCGGGGCAGCCACTCCCATTCCTGGCAGTCGCGGAAGAACGTCCGCAGCGCGGTGATCTGCCCGGCCTTGCTGGGCGCTGCCAGCGGCTTGCCGAGACGGTCGCCCAGCCCGGTCGTGCGCTGGACGTAGTCGCCGACCTTCATCCGGTCCAGCGCGGCGATCCACGAAGCGCAGGTCTGCCGGGTCCAGCCCCCCGGATCGGCGGCGTCGGGCTGTTCGGCGGCGATCCACCGGCCGACCTTGAGCAGGTTCGAGCGGACGCCGCCGCGAACGCGCGGGGTGAGCGTCGAGGTGGCGTGCCAGCGGTCGGCCCACTGTTCCCAGAACGGCGCGCCGCCACTGGCCCGGGCCGAGTGGCGGCCGGTGCCAGGACGGGGAGGATCGCAGAATCCGTTCGTAGACCGGGCCTGCTTGGTGTTGGTCAGTGGGCTGCCAGGATGCCCGCGTGGTAGAACGGGCCGGCATCGTGGCTTCCCTGGTGACCCAGGGGATGCATGCAGAGGTCCTCTTCTTCACCGACGTACGGGCACGGCTCGAGCACGGTGATCTCATAAGGGCCCTGGCTGCCCGGCCAGATGAGCCACCAGTCGGCCTCTGACACGCCCTCGTGCTCCTGGCTCTGCAGGAGGGCGAAGTGCGCACCGGGGTGGCCGGTCTCGAGCTGGCACCGCTGCTCGGGCGGATCCGGGCGAAGGCCGTGGCCGGCACCGACCGGCTCAAGGACCGCCGGGCCGCGTTCACGGAGTTCAAGGCCCACACCGGTGAGGACGGCGAGGAGTGCGGCATCCTCGCCAACGCCCGCCTGCTCTCGGAGGGCATCGACGTCCGGGCGGTGGACGCCGTCTGCTTCGCGGACCCGAAGTCGTCCGTCATCGACATCGTCCAGGCCGTCGGACGGGCGCTGCGACAGTCCTACCGGCAGGGCAAGGTGTCCTGGGTCATCATCCCGGTCCACCTCCCGGCACCCGAGGTCGGCGACGACACGGCCACCGCCGACCCGGCCGAGATCCACGACGCCGGCGAGGCCGTGAAGGCGGAGGCCGACACCGAGATCGAAGCCAGCTCCTTCCGCACGATCTGGCGCGTCCTGCGGGCCCTGGCGGCGCACGACGCCCGGGTGGTCGGCCGGATCACCATCCCCGGCGCCGCGCCTCACCTTCATGGACGGCCCCCTGTACCTGCCGTCCGTGCCCTCGATCGTCGGCTCCCTGGGCCGCACCGAGAGCCCGCGCGTCGTCGCCGCGGCCACCCTCGCCTTCCTGGACGCCGTCCCGCGGGGCAAGTCCGGCGACCTGGTCGGCGTTCTGCCGGCGTACGGCGACCTCAGCGTCTACCACCCGGTCAGCAGCCGTTGATCGGATGTTCCCCGGCGCCGGCGGCACTCCCGCCGGCGCCGGGGACCACCGCCCTGATCACTCCCGGATCCACCGGTCGCCGTCCATCGCAGCCTCTGCGAGACTTGTCACGGTCTCATCACTGAGAGTGACGGTTGTGTATCGCGCAGCGGTACCCGGTGAAAAGAGCGGGATCTTGTCCGATATCCAGGCGTTCGACGTCGTCATCGTCGGCTCCGGGGCTGCCGGCGGCATGGCGGCGCACGAGTTCTGTGCGGCGGGCGCTCGCGTCCTGATGCTCGAAGCGGGCCGGGACTACGATCCCGGGACCGAGACGCCGATGTTCAACACGCCGCAGGACGCGCCGCTGCGGGCGGCCTCGACGGCGGACAAGCCCCAGGGCTTCTACGACGCCACCGTCGACGGCGGTTCGCAGATCGCCGGTGAGCCCTACAGCCAGGCGGCCCCCCCGAATCCCGATCAGTCGAACCAGTTCAGCTGGTGGCGGCCGCGCATGCTGGGCGGCCGCACCAATCACTGGGGCCGGGTGGCGCTGCGCTTCGGACCGTACGACTTCAAGCCGAAGACCCGTGACGGGCTGGGCTTCGACTGGCCGATCGAGTACGCCGACCTGGCCCCCTGGTACGACAAGGTGGAAAGCCTCATCGGCGTCACCGGCCTTCCCCACGGGATCGAGAACGCCCCCGACTCCCCGCCCGGCGTCCAGCTCCCGCCGCCACCCCCGCGCGCCTTCGAGATCGTCCTCGGCCGGGCGTTCGAGCACCTGGGCATGAAGGTGGCGGCGATCCGGGCGGCCGTGCTCACCCGCCCGTTGAACGGCCGCGCGGCGTGCCTGTACTCGACCCAGTGCACCCGCGGCTGCTCCAGCCGCTCCAACTTCCAGAGCACGACCGTCCTCATTCCCGCAGCCCGTACCACCGGCAATCTCACCGTCGTGTGCAACGCCATGGTGTCCCGGGTCGACGTCGACGCGACCGGGCGGGCCACCGGGGTCACCTACAACGACCGGGTGACCGGCTCCGAGTACTCGGCCACGGGGCGGGTGGTGGTGCTGGCCGCGGGAACCTGCTCGTCGGTGCGCATCCTGCTCAATTCGCGGAGCGCCGCGTTCCCCAACGGGATCGGGAACGGCCACGGGCTGGTCGGCAAGTACCTGATGGACTCGGTCGAGTTCTCGCGCTCGTCGCGGATCCCGTTGCTCGAAAAGCTCCCCGTGCTGAACGACGACGGCATCTTCACCCCGCACATCTACGTGCCATGGTGGCTGCTGTCCGAGCAGGCCACCGGGCAGCTCGGGTTCCCGCGCGGGTACCACATCGAGCCGCGCGGGGGTCGCAGGATGCCGACCACCGGCATCGGGAGCCTGATCGACAGCGGCAGCGACCTGCACGGCGACGCCCTGCGGGCGGAGGTCCGGCGGAGGTACGGCACGGCCGTCACCCTCATCGGCGAAGGCGAGATGATCCCGAACGAGGACTCCTTCTGCGAGCTCGATCCGACGGTCAAGGACAAGTGGGGCGTTCCGGCCCTGCGGTTCCACTGGAAATGGGGGGATTCGGAAGTCCGTCAGGTCGCGCACATGCGCGACACCTTCAACAAGGTCTTCACCTTGCTCGGCGGCGCGCCGGACACCAGTGCCGTCACGATGCCGCAGGGCGGCGGAGCGGTCCACGAGGTCGGCGGCGCCCGGATGGGCACCTCGCCGCAGGACTCCGTGCTCGACGCCTACAACCGGTGCTGGGACGTGCGGAACCTGTTCGTCGTCGACGGCGCCGCGTTCGCGTCGAGCCCGGACAAGAATCCCACGCTCACCATCCTGGCCCTGGCCGCGCGGAGCTCGGCCCGCGTCCTCGAACTGCTGCGGAACGGCGGGATCTGACCGCACCAGGCGCCCAAAAGCCAAGCGAGGGCGACCAGATGACGGTACATCGGAAGCGAGAGGAAGAGATGGACCACCACAGCGTCGCCGCGGTCGACACCGCACCGCAGGGCTACGGCACCGACCCCAACCTCGTGACGCCGCACACGCCTTGGGCGCGCACGCTCTCGGAGCGCGAGCGCGCACTCGTTGCGGCCCTCGCCGACATCGTCCTGCCGGGCACCGCCGAGTACCCGGCGCCGAGCGCGATGGGGATCGTCGACTTCTTCGACGACTGGGTGAGTGCTCCCTACAAGACGCAGCAGGGCCACCGGCCCGTCATCACGACCGGCCTCGCCATGGTCGACGCGGAGGCGCAGGGCCAGTTCGGGACGGGGTTCGTCGAACTGGACGGCTCCCGGCAGCGCACGATCGTCGACCGGATTGCGTCGACCACCACGGCGGACCGGAGCTTCTTCACGAGGTTCCGGTCCCTGCTGCTCACCGGCTACTTCACCTCCGACATCGGCTTCAAGGCGATCGGTTACGTCGGGAACGTGCCGCTGCTCGCCTTCCCGGGCGTCCCGCCGGAGGCGCAGCGCATCATCGACGACGAACTCGGGAAGTTGGGGCTGTGACGTGGATCCGGTGACCGCGGGCACTCCGCGCACGAAGACCATCAGGGAGTACGTCGAGGCGGGAGTTCTGCCGCTGGACGACCTCAAGGGCGCCCTGCACCTCGCGATGCGCCTGGAATTCGCCACTATCCCGCCGTATCTGTGTGCGCAGTGGTCGGTCAGGAACGACCCGGACCGCACCGAGGGTGTGCTGCACAGGATCGTCAGCCAGGAGATGAACCACTTCGCCCTGGCCGGGAACCTGCTGACCGCGATCGGCGGCCGGCCGTCGATCGCGCACCCGGACTTCCTGCCGAGCTATCCGACCCACGAGCTGCCCGGCGGCATTCCGCAGAAGCTCCCGGTCGATCTGAAGCCGCTGGTCAAGGACCAGCTCGCGGTGTTCATGCAGATCGAGTACCCGGAGTTCCCCCCGATCGCCCTCCGGGCCGGGCCGCCACCCGCCACGATCGGCGCCTTCTACGACACGATCATCCGGACGTTCCGGAAGCTGGAGCCGGTGATCGACCCGGAGGCCCACGCGGTGGAGGTGCCTTTCGCGAAGCCGATCGGAACCGTCGCCGACGCGATCGACACGATCGACCGGATCAAGCGCGAGGGCGAGGGAACGAAGGGCTCACCCGATCAGCCGCCGGGGGAAGCGGAGACCGGCCACGCGCACTACTACCTGTTCAAGGAGCTCTACGTCCAGAAGCGGCTGGTCAAGACCCGCGGCAAGTGGAGCTTCAGCGGAGCTCCCGTCATCCTGCCGGAGGTGCACGACTTTGCGCCCTCCCAGGCCCGGCCGAACCCCTCGACCGAGTTCAACCGCACCCTGTCGAAGCTGCTGGTCGACCTGGAGACGTGCTGGACGTCCGGCGCACCGCCGAACGTGGCGGCGATGTTCCAACTCCGAATCCTCGGACGGGATCTGATCAATCGTGGGATCCGTCCGGAGTTCCGGTGGGACGACGGGTCCGCAACCTGAGCGAGCTCCGCGCGCACCGGCGGGACCGGCCGGACGCACAGCGGCCCGGGGGCGGGCTCCGGAGTTCGCCCCGGGCATGGCGGGCATGGCGGGCATGGCGGGCATGCCGACCGGCGACGCGCACCGCCTGGACACCGTCGCCTTCATGGACGGCGGAGTGGTGGTCGAGTCCGGCCCGCCCGGGGCAGTCTTCGACGCACCACGGAGCCCACGACTGCGGCAGTTCCTGGCGGATGTGCTCTGACCCCGGGCGGGTACGGTTCGCGTCACCCCGCAGCCGAGGACACCGTCACCCGGCTGCCGGATCACCGACGCGACGCCGTGCAGGACCGGAAGTGCCCTGCCGTGCCCGGCCATCGTTCTCACCGGACCTGCGGGGCGGGACCGGGTCTCCAGATCAGGACAGGTCGAAGCCGTTGCCTTCCGCGATCCGCCCGGCACTTCGGCCCAGCCTCACGACCCTCCCCATCCCGCGGAGATCCGCTGCGCCCACCGTCGTATCGGTAGCAGGGGCTGACGGAGGGTGTACGCGACGTTCAGGCACCGCAGCTGTGACGGAGCACCGTAGTTTGCGAGTGATCGTTTAGAACCCGCTGGTCAGCGCAGTGGCGGTGCGCCGTAGTGTGACTCAGCACGCTAACTGTCGTGTCAGCACCGGAACTGTCGTCCACTGCTGGAGGGTGTCGTCGTCCGAGTGACCAGCGGAGGTGCGGCCACCATGTGCTGCAGGCCGCCCGGCCGGCCCTGATTCCCGGGGACCGGCAGGGCGGCCCGTTCCTGGTCAGTTCCGGCGGGTGCCCTGGATGATCCGGCCGATGACGGCTGCGGCCTGCTCGGGGTGTCCTCCCAGCCATTTGCCGAGGTGTTCCCGGACGGCCTGTTCGACGCAGACCCGCACGGCGGCGTTGCCCAGCCGGCCGCGGCCGCTGTGGCCCGACCGCGTGGCGGGTGATCAGGGCGTGTTCGCGGGGGTGGGCGGTGCCGTTTCGGGCGCGGCGCAGGACGTCGTCGAGGGCCTGGGCGAGGTCGGCTTCGTGCCGGTCGCGGTCGCCGCGGCGGGTGACGGTGTCCTTGAGGTGCTGCCACAGCTGGTCGCCGAAGGGCTGGTGGACGTGGTCGGCGTGGATCCACGGGATGGGCGTGAAGGCGCCGTCACTGAGGCGGACCCAGATCCGGCGGGCGTCGTGGGGGTTGTGGTGGACCTCCCACCGGCCCTGCTGCGCCGTGACGCCGGAGGGCTGGCCGCGGTAGTCGGTGAGCGCGGGGTGGTCGTAGGTGCGGTGGTTCAGGCGGATGCCGCGCTCGGTGATGGGCTTCCACACGACGGGCAGCAGTTCGATGTAGTCGTCGCCGGTCAGAGGGAGCGGTACGTGCCCGGTGGCGCCGAGCATGGCGCCCCACATCTCGTTCGGGGTCAGGGCGCAGGCGGGCATCGAGGGGCGGCGCAGTCCCTCGGTGGGGCGGTTCTGCCACTCGGTGGCGATCCACTGGTCGAGCATGTCCTGGAGCTGGGCGACGCTCCACACGGCCTCGCGCTGGCTGTCGGATCCGCAGCGGGTGGCCTCGGAGCCGGTGTGGCTGGCGACGTGCTGGCAGAACAGGGTGTTGATGGACCCGAAGGCGCGCTCGACGTGGCCCTTGGCGGTGGGGCGCCGGGGCGGGGTGGGCTGCAGGCTGATGCCCAGGCTTTCGCAGGCGGCGAGGAACGCGGACGAGAGGAAGATCCGGCCGCGGCGGACCCAGGAGATCCGGCCACCCGATTTCCGAGCCCACAGTGCCGCGCCTGGCCCTGACAGGAGGATCGAAGGCCGTCAGTCACCCGGCTGCGGTTCAGACGCGACCCCGGAACAGGTCCGGATCAGCTCCGGGGTCAGCGGCTCACCGACGTCGAATGCGGCCAGACGGAGTACGTCCCGGTCCTCGAAGAGCGGACGGAGATCGACCGGGACGGTGTCCAACGCGGCGCCCGGCGTGCTAATGAGCGTGATCGACTCGGGACGCGCACGTAGGTGGTCCGCAAGAAGGGGCCACCTGGTCTCGATGACGGTCCAGAGTGCGAGCGGATCGAAGTGCACCGGCCTGCCCTCCACGGCCCGGACAGCCAGCAGGACGTTGAAGGCGAGTACGAAGAGCTTCATGCTGCGTGGGTTGGGCGGAAGTACTGGCTCGAACCGCTGCAGCCGGTGCTCGGTGGCGGCCTCGACGGCGGGGGCGGCGAGCCTGTCCAGTGCGACCCCGAGGACGTGGTCGCGGACCTCGGGGCTGCTGTCGCCCAAGGCCTCGAAGACCTCGGTGGCGGTGGAGGCCGAATTGAGGATCTCTCTTGTGCGTCTCGTCTCCGCGCGCAGGTGCACGGACCTGTCCCCGACGCTTAGCAGATGGGCCAGGTACGCCTGCTTCCTCGGTGTATCGATCGAAGGGACGGGGACCCGCAGTTCGAAAAGCTTGTCGAGGAAGAGGTACCCCAGGGGGCGTCCAGGCTCCGCGACCGATTCCGTGAAGTTCGCGTAGGCGACTTCGTAGCTCCTCCGGATCCAGTTACCGTCGGCCGCGACGACGAACGAGACACTACCCGTCGGGGCCTGATCCTTCGTGTGCCACGGAGCACGGCGGACGAGGGTTTGTACGGCGTCGAGCAGCTCGACCACATAACTGTCAGCGCAGCGGTCCAGGTCGTCGATGAAGAAGACGACCGGACCAGGCGCTCGTGTCACCAACCATGTGAAGTGGTCAGCGATCTCATGCATGGGGTTGGTGTTGGCCCGTTCGAACAGCCGGGCGCCGGAGGCAGAGTCCCAGAGCAGGAATCTGCCCGCGACCAGACAGCCAGCCCACAGGGTGCCCAGCGCCGCGGTCACCGCCGTCACGGTCTTGGCGGTGCTGGCCAATGTCCCTCCCAGAACGAGGAACACGGTGACGGAGACCAGGAGGAGCAGGACGGAGGCGAAGCCGAAGCGCACACCCGTGCGCCGCAGCCGCATCCACGATTCGGAGAGCCGCAGCCGCAGGCGTGTCACCAGGCTCGGACAGCACGCCGCGACGCTGCGGCGGAGCGTCACCAGCAGCGCCCACCAGGCTGGCCCGACGCGGGACTGCCGCCATGCGTCGAACTCGACTGGCACCCATGTTCCTTCCTCCTGCTTCGACAGTTCTTCCTGGAGCAGTCCGATCAGGGTGGTCTTGCCGGCGCCCCACGCGCCGTCGATGTGGAGCCGCAGGGAGGTACCAGGTTCCTTTTTGCGGAACCGGTGCATCTGCGTGGCGATTGTCCTGGCCAGGTGACGGCGCTGCAGCCGGTCTTCCGATGCCGGTGTGTCGGCCAGCCAGTCCACGCGGTCGCTGGGCAGTTGCGGCGGTCCTGGGGGTGGTGTCGGTGGTGGTTGCGGCGCTGTGGCGAGGGCGTGACCGGTGTCATCGTCGGTACTCCAGGACTGGGAGTCGAAGGCTAGGAAGACGGCCGCCCACCGGGACTCCCCGGGCAGATGGAACAGCAGACCGCCGTCCTGCCAGGCGCCATCGTCCGCACGGAACTTCCGGGAGTTTCCCTGGTTCATGTGGATGTCGTGGACACCATTTCCGGGCGTGAATCCGAAAACCCTGTCAGGCTTGGACTCAGGACCCCAGCGCTCACCGAAGACGAAGACGGAGGCCTTCGGGTCGCCGATCGCGCGATCGACGATGTCGTCGAGGCGTTCGGCCAGCCTGATGTGCGGCTCGGTCGCCGCTTCTACTTCGGCCTCGGACTCTGATGCCTCGTTAGCGTGCGGGAGGACGGCAGGATCCGTCCAAAGAACGGTTGCGCCGTCGAGGAGCCCGCTGCGGACCAAGTCGAGTGCTCCGGTATTCGGTTGCGAGGCCAGCGGTTGCCAGCCGCTTCGCGCTGGGGGGAGGGGAGGCAGTCGGGACGGTTCGACGCGGTCGATGACCTTGTACTGCAGGCCCGATGATTGCGAGGAGCGGACGTTGACGGAGGCCCTGTAGGAGTTCCCGCCGTCGTCGACGATATGGATGTAGTAGTAGGGCGGGTATTCGTCAGATCCCTCGCGTTGCCGTGTGAGGGCCCGGCCGGCCAGCACACCGTAGTTTCTCAGACTCATCGGGTTCCTTCTCCGGGCACTTGTTGTGGGGCCGTGCCGGGCGATAACAACTACCGCCTCCCACACCGTTGTCCGTGGTGGGAGGCAGTCCGGCGTAACACCACTAGCGAGTGCGTCTCCACCACTCGGCCGCAGCAACGTTTCCTACGCGTCGGCGATCGTGCGCCGGTCATAGCGACCACGCTGGAGCTACTGGCCGAGCACGGCCCGAAGGGCTGCAATCCGTGCGGTCGGACTGGACGCGAACAAGAAGACGCCGGGGAGGAAGCGGGGACTGGCCGTCGACGTGCTGGGCCTGATCATCGGCGTGGTGGTCCTGGCCGCCAGTGCGCACGACAACGAGGCCGGCATCGTCCTGCTGGACCAGGCGGCCGAACGGGGTTCGTCCCGCAACCGAAGCGGTGGGTGGTCGAGCAGGTCAACGGCACCCTCATGCTCCACCGGCGCCTCGCCCGTGACTACGACCACCGGCCCGACAACGCCGCCTCCCGCGTCTACTGGGCCTCCACCGCAGGCATGCTCCGCCGCCTCACCACCCCCAGCCCCGTCTGGCGCGACGGCGTCGAGCTGGCCGCGTGAACGTCACCGAACTCCTGCGGCTGCTGCAGGCCGAACACGACGAGACCGCCGCACGAGCCGACGGGCTGCGCGAACAGATCGAGCAACTCACCAGGGCCCTGGCCGAGGTCGAGGCCCGCCTCGCCGAGATCGTCACCGCCAGCAAGGTCATCGACGGGCTCGCCCTGACCGAATCCACACAAGCTACCGAGGGACCAGCCACCGTCTACCAGCGCATCGTGACCGCCTTCAACGATCATCCCGGACGGGTATTCCAGGTCCGTGACCTGCACGAACTCCTCGGGCTGCCCACCGACGAGCCCTCGATCAACGTCACCCGCTCCGGCCTGGGACGACTCGTTCGCCAGGGACTCCTCGACCAACCGGGACGCGGCCGCTACCAGAAACGGACTTAACGCCCTCTCAGTGGGCGTTTTGGCAGCCATCTTCCTATATACCGCTTTCGTCCCTGTCCGCTTTGGTAACTCTATGGTTGATAGGAGCAGATTGCTCTGTCCTCGATTGCCAGCTGGACTGTCCGACTCATCCCATTCTGTTCCCTGAAATCCGTCTGGTTTGAAGAAGTCACAGAAACGCCCAACGGGCACCGGAACGCGATCCTCCGACCTATCCGTGCTGACGCTGTGCCATGAGCCAGCGGAAGCCGTACCCCAGCGACCTTTCCGATGCCCGATGGGCCTTGATCGAGCCGAAACTGACGGCCTGGAGGAAAGCCCGGCTCGACCGCAGGCCCACCGGCAAGCCAGCCAAGGTCGAACTGCGCGACGTGTTCAACGCGATTCTCTACGTCAACCGCACGGGAATCCCCTGGAAGTACCTGCCGCACGACTTTCCGAACCACGGCACCGTCTATGCCTACTACGCGGCCTGGCGTGACGAGGGAATCTTTGCGGAACTCAACTACGACTTGACTGGCCTGGCTCGTGTGAAAGAAGGACGCAAGCCTGAACCAACCGCGTCCGTCATCGACACCCAGGGCGTGAAGACCTCCACCAATGTGCCACTGACCAGCCAGGGAACGGACGCCGCGAAGAAAATCGTCGGCCGCAAACGCGGCATCCTCACCGACACGATCGGGCTGATCCTCGCCGTGGCCGTCACCGCCGCAAGCCTGTCCGAGAACGCGGTGGGAATACACCTCCTCAACCAGGCCAAGAAGACCTACCCAAGCATCACCAAAAGCTGGGTCGACACTGGCTTCAAGAACGCCATGATCGAGCACGGAGCCAACCTCGGAATCGACGTCGAAGTCGTCAACAGAAACCCCGAAGTCCGCGGCTTCCATGTCGTGAAAAGGCGATGGGTGGTCGAACGAAGTCTCGGGTGGATCATGTTGCGCCGCCGGCTCACCCGCGACTACGAGACCCTACCCGCCAGCTCCGAAGCCATGATCCACATCGCCTCGATCGACAACCTCACCAAGCGCATAACGGACGAAACCACACCAACATGGCGAGGAACCTACCAGGGCATAAAGGGCAATCCGCCCACATCAAACGCCCTCTCACGTCTCCCAGGGTGGCGCCGAACCGGACCCGGTACGGAACCGGATACGCCCGTCCGCTGCGCCGGGCTGCCGTCCAGGATCCGTGCCCCGGGGCCGGTCCTACCAGGCCACGCCCAGGGTCTCCTCCACGGCGCGGGCCTTGCCCGTGGCTGGACGGAGCGCGACATCGACGGGTCGGCCGGATGGGTGGTCTTGGTCGACGGCGGGGTCGTTCTCGGCGCTCGCCGCCTGGGCCGCGCTGCGGCGGACGGGGGCCCGCAGCGGGAATCGAGCAAGAAGCTTCCCCTGACGTTCCGTCACTGAAAGACTTGCCGTGAGCCGGCCGGGCCGGGCGTCAGCACCAGGAAGCCAACGGGAGAGTCCCCATGTCACGCAGCCTGATCACGTCTGCCGCGAAGGGCGTGGCCACCACGGTGGCCGCCGCTGCGCTTGTTCTCACCACCACGGCCGGGGCCGGCGCGGCCGCGACGGCCGACATCATCGCCAAAACCACCACTGCGTCCTCCCCACTCGCCTTCGCCTACATGAACATGGTTTACGACCAGTGGTCGCACAAGACGCCGGACGCCAACGACTCCAGCCACGTCGGCTGGCTGTACAAGGGGAGGAGCTACTTCTACTGCTGGACGCGGGGACAGGACTACCACGCGGTGGAGAACGGCCGTTACAGCAGTATTTGGCTGAAGACCGACGACGACACCAAGAACAAGAACGTCTTCGTCAGCGACACCTACCTGGACGCCTACGGCTGGCAGAACGACACGACGATCCTGCCGAAGTGCGTGATGTGATCCCGGCGGGCAACCGCGAGGACGCAGGCCGGGAAAGCCGGCTCCGTGCGGGACGGCCGTGTCGTCCACCGGAGCGGCCCGGCCAGCGCGCCGGGGCCCGTCGTGCACGCCGAGGCGTGGCAGGCCGGGTCGACTCTGCGTACCGCCCTCGCCCAGCACCCCGTCCACACCCCCTTCACCCGGGACGAGGACGGCGACCAGGAGCACGCCCTGCTCGGCGGCATCCGCAGCCGGGTCCGCCGCCGGGTGGCCGGGACGACCCTGGAGAACATCCAGCAGGCCCTGGAACAGGCCCAGTTCGAGGAACGCTGCGCCGACCGGCACGCCGACGCCGGCGACGAGAGCGCCGAGCTCCACGCCGCCGCAGCCCTCCAGGAGTGGCAGCGCGTGCGCGGCGAGGCCGCCACCACCCCGCCCAAGGCCTACGACCCCGACCACGACCTCGGCCTCCGGCGGGCCCTGCACGCCGAGCGGCACCGCCAGGACATCGCCGACCGCGCCACCGAGGCCGGCCACCACGCCCACCGGAACGCCGACCTCGCCCACCGCGAGCAGGCCGGCCCCGCAGCCCAGCCCCTCTACACCGCCCTGGAACGCGCCGGCCTCCACTTCCTCACCGACGACGACCACCGGGCCGTCCACGACCTCACCCGCACCCTCGACCCCACCACCGCGCACCAGGTCACGATCTGGCTGGAGCGCACCCGCATCACCGCCCTCGCCCTGCGCGGCACCACCGGACAGCACCCCACCCGGCCCGTCGTACGGCGCAGCCGGCCCTGAACCCCGCCCGATACACGACAGGCCCCCACGCCCCGGGTAGACGGGCGCGGGGGCCTGCTGGTGCCGCGCGCTGGTGGGCCGGTCCTGGCCCGGGGTCGGCCGGGGCCGGTGTGCCGGTCCGGCGCCGGCCCCGGGCGGCTGCTTCCTGTGGGGCGTCTGGTCGGTCGTCTGGTGGATCGTCTGCCGGAGCGCCCCGTCAGGTGTCTCGTGGGTGCACGGTCATCCATTCGGGAACGGCATCACCCCAGGTCAGACGCCCTATCCCATGCCGTCCGGGGGCCGACAACCCCTTCTCCTGCCTTGGTCTGTGGAGGTGGCCGGTCGGTTCGGTTCGGGCGTCGCGCCTGCGGCGGGCCTGTTTTGGTGGTGGCGTCCGGCGGTGCCGGCCGCGTCGGGCCGGGGCGTGGCGACGGGCAGTCCCCGGCCGGGGCTGGCCACGAGTCCGCCGTCCTGGCCGCAGCCGGGCCGGGCCTGGGGTTGCTCCGGGCGTTGCTCCGGGCGTTGCGCAGGGTGTTGCTTCGGAGGTTGCTCTGGGACAGCGCTGGTTGTCCCGCATCCGTGCTGGTCAGCGCGCGGGACATCCGCCTGCCAGGACCCCGACTACTTCTCCACGGACCGGTCGGGTCCGGGTGATGTGCACCTCGGGTGTCCCGTACGGCCCGTGGGGATCGACCGGGCGCTCCGGCGCGGGCCGGACGACCTCGCGGCCTGCCCGCCGCGCCGCTCGCCGGGACGGCGACCGCCGCCAGGAGGATGGGCCCGCCGTCCTGGCCGACGATGAGCCGGCGGTTCCTGTTGTGCGTCCGGCGAGGCCGTCCGCGTACGTGGGCCGCCGGGCCCGGTGACGACGGGTCACCACCTCGGACCGCCCGCCGCGCCGCTCGGGGCCGCCCGCTGACGACGGCGCGAGGTGGCCTGGGTCGGGCGCCGGTCGTTGGCAGGGCGTGACTGATACGCGCCGCTACCTGCCGGATCCGTCCATCCCCGTCGCAGACCTCGCAGAGCCGGTCCTGGGGGCCCTCCGGGCCGCGCGCGAGGCCCACGCGCGGCTGCTGGCCGTGACCTACCCCCCAACGCCTCCCACGCGGGGTGGCTGATCTCCGGCCTGGACACCGAGAGCGGAGACGTGGTCTTCGACTTCGACACCGGCCGTGCCGGATGGGACGCGGCCGCTGTCGAGGGGGAACTCCGCCGCCGGCGCTACGTCTCCATGGCGAGCCTTCTGCGGGCGGAGTGGACGGAGCTACCCGACGGCGGACGCACCACTCACCTTCTGGACGCCCCGGGACCGGGGGAGGACGACTGCTGGTAGGCCGCGGGTCATGGAGGCGTCGGCGGCGCCGGGCGCGCCGGGGCCACGTAGGCACCACCGCAGGTACCCCCGTAGCTACCACCGCAGGTACCCCGCCGCTCCGGAAGGCCGCCGCGCGTTTCCGCAGGTCAGCGGCCACTTTTGGACGGCCGGAAAATGCGACAACCCGTGTGCCACGAATGTGAAAGGAACTGCTTGTAGGAAGTTCTGAAAGCAATGCTGTGCGAGAGATGAAGGTTTGGCCCTTCGGAGTCGCCCTGCGGGGGGAGGCTCCAAACCACCACATGCTGCGAGAGCGGTGACGTGATCGTGGTGAGCGATGTGGAAAAGGCGCCTTGCAGGCGTCAGGTGGGGATCAGGAAGACGAACGCAAGTGAACCACTGACGAAGTGTCGTTACGGAATTAGGTGACATCGAAACCGGGCACATGGGTTGGAGTCCGGGATAAGTCTGGCGGGTGCCCGTCTATTGGCCAGGCGGTGTCCGGCACGAAGGTGGCGTGAGCCTGATTTGCTGGTCTTGCACGGAACGTGGGAAGGCACGCTTCGACACTGCCGCCCGGGAGGGAGGCGAGAGGGAGCGCCCCAAGCGGTTGAACCGCAAGGGGCTGAGTACCGTCGCGAAGGGTGCTGGCGGACCGGCTCGTAGTAGTGCTGAAGCCTCTGTAACGGGGGTGGAGCGAAGGGGCCGGGTCATCCGTGGCTGTGTGTGTCTGGTCAACCGGACGTTCTCCGGGAGGAGCCGATGGACAAGCTGAAGTCACCAGATAAGCCGTTTGATATTTCGAAGTGGGAAGTGTTGGAGGCGTATCGGCAGGTCAAGAGGAACAAGGGCGCATCGGGTGTGGACGGGCAGTCCATCGACGACTTCGAGAAGGATCTCCAGGGAAACCTGTACAAGATCTGGAACCGCATGTCGTCGGGGACCTACTTTCCGCCTCCGGTGCGTGCGGTGGAGATTCCTAAGCAGCACGGCGGCGGCACGAGAATGCTCGGCATTCCTACTGTCGCCGACCGGGTGGCGCAGACCGTGGTGGCCAATCATCTCGGAGTTCGCGTGGAGCCTGTGTTCCACGAGGACTCCTACGGATATCGGCCGAATCGGTCCGCGCTGGACGCGGTGGAACGATGCCGGCAACGCTGTTGGAAGAAGGACTGGGTGATCGACCTCGATGTCCAGAAGTTCTTCGACAGCGTCCGGTGGGACCTCATCGTCAAGGCTGTGGAGGCTCACACTGACGCCGTTTGGGTGAAGTTGTACGTTGAGCGGTGGCTCCGTGCTCCGCTTCAATTGCCCGACGGCACCTTGCAGAAGCGGGACCGGGGCACCCCGCAGGGGTCAGCGGTCTCGCCCGTGCTGGCGAACCTGTTCATGCACTACGCGTTCGATACCTGGCTCGCCCGGAACTTCCCGGGCATCCAGTTCGAGCGGTATGCGGATGACGCGGTCGTGCACTGCGGCAGCGAAGGGCAGGCCCGCCATGTGCTGGCGGCGCTCGCGAACAGGATGGAGGAAGTCGGGTTGCGACTGCATCCCGACAAGACCCGGATCGTGTACTGCAAGGACGGGAACCGGCGGGGCTCGTACGAGCACACGTCGTTCACCTTCCTGGGGTTCACGTTCCGAGCCCGCGAGGCGTGGAGCAAGGAAGGCGTGAACTTCACGAGCTTCCTGCCTGCGATCAGCAAGGACGCCCAGAAGAAGATCAGCGCGGAGGTGCGCTCATGGCGGCTCCACCGGCGGATCAACCTCACCGTTGTCGACCTCGCCCGTCGCATCAACCCGATGGTGCGGGGCTGGATGCAGTACTACGGGGCGTTCTACCGCTCCGCGATGCATCCCCTCCTTCAGCGCATCAACGCCTACCTGATGCGCTGGATCCGCAACAAGTACAAGCGGCTCCGGATGTTCAAGAAGGCCCATGCGTGCTGGCAGAGGATCACCCGTCAGTACCCGAGGCTCTTCGCCCATTGGGCATGGACTCCGACGCTTTGGTGACCAGGATGGCAAGAGCCGTGTAACGGGAGACTGTTACGCACGGTTCTGTGGGAGCCCGGGGGTGAGATTCCCCCGGGCGACCCGACTCTGCGCGCCCCTGTCCTCCTGGTGGTGGGGGTGGTGGTGCGTTGTCGGGTCACGTCGGCCTGCGGCGCCGAAGCCGGCTGCGGTCCGGCGGGTGCCGGTCCGCTCGGCTGCGCCGGGCCGGGGGTGCCGTGCGCGTCGGGTGGGGTGGTCACCAGTGGTCGTGGTGGTCGGGGGGTGGGGTGGGGAGGAGGTGGGTGGTGTGTGCGGTGTCGGGGAGTGGTGTCCAGTCCTGGTGGAGGAGGGCGGCGATGGAGACGTGGCCGCGGCGGTGGAGTTCTCCTTCGGCGGCGGGGGTGTCCCAGTGGGTGGTGCCGGTGTCGAAGCGGAAGGCGATGTCGCCGGTCGTGGGGTCCAGTGCGGAGACGAGCCATCCGGGGTGGGAGGTGTTGGGCGGGGAGGCCACGGCGAGCAGGGCGGCGTGGGCCTCTCGCGCGGCCCGCAGGGCCGCGAGGACGGGCTCGGTCGGTTCGACGGTGGGGATGGACGGGTCGGGCAGGTAGCGGCGCACGTCAGCACTCCAGGGGATCGGGCCTGTGCCGACGGTACTCGCCGGGTGATGGTGAGGGCCGCTGCTGCTCCCGGCGATGGCTGGTGCGTCCTACCACTGGCGTTGACCATCAGCACGATGTTCATGGGAACGGAAGTCGCGAGCGGGTGCGGCGCGGCAGAGTGCCGGGGTGACCGCGGCTCCTGCCCGTTTGGGCCTGCCTGCACGCCGACGCCGCCACGCCCGGTTGATCGCCGCCCTGAGCAGCACGGTCGGGGCCTGCGCTTCGGCGGCGCTGGCGCTGTATCAGCCGGTGGCCGACGCCCCGCCCGGGCAGGAGGCGGTCGTGGTGGACCCCCTGCCGGTCGTCTACCTCGGCCACACAGCCGCGCCGCTGCTGGAGGCGGCGCGGGCCGAGGACGAGGCCCGGTGGCCGGCCGCCGTCGCGCGGCCCCGGGGCGGCCGGAGCCTGACGGCCCTGCCGGCGAGGGGGAAAGGGGAGCGGCACGGGCCCTTCGGGGGCTGGTCAGTCCACTACCTCGGCTTTCACGAGCACGACGTCCTCCTTCGGGACGTCGTTGTGTCCGCCTTTGGAGGTGGTCGGTATGGACGTGATCTCGTCGACCACGTCCTGGCCCTCGACGACCTCTCCGAACACCGCGTAGCCCCAGCCGGGGCCGGACTTCGCGGTGTGGTCGAGGAAGGCGTTGTCGGCGACGTTGACGAAGAACTGCGCGGTGGCCGAGTGTGGGTCGGCGGTACGGGCCATCGCCACCGTGTACCTGACGTTCTTCAGGCCGTTGTCGGCCTCGTTCTGGATCGGGGCGCGGGTCTCCTTACGCCGCAGTCCCGGTTCCATCCCGCCGCCCTGGACCATGAAGCCGCTGATGACCCGGTGGAACACGGTGCCGTCGTAGAACCCCTCCTGGACATACTGGAGGAAGTTCGCCACCGTTCCGGGCGCCTTCTCCGCGTCGAGGCGGATCACGATGTCGCCGTGGTTGGTGCTCAGCTTGACCTTGGACAAGGCAACCTCACTTCTGGCGCTGTACTGGTTACGGAGCGTACAGGAATCCTTGCAGGGCGCCGACGGCTCCGGGATTCGCCACGCGACGGGCCGCCCGCGCACCCGGCGCGGGGGGCTTCGGCTGCTGCGCGCTCCCGGTCGGCCGGTGGTGCTCCTGTTGCTCGCGTCCGCCGGCCGTCTGGCCGGGCGCGTGCCGGCTGTCCTGGTCCGGCCGCCGCTGGGTCCGGGCGAGCGACGCCGTACCACCACACCGTCGACGCCTGGACCGTCGGCCGGCTGCGTGAGGCCCTGGCTGGCCTGTCGGACGAGATGCCGATCGCCCTCGCACTCCCGGAGGATGGCCCGCAGTAGAGGCCGGGGGGTGGTTCAGGTGGTTGTGGGTGGTGGCGGCAGGAGGTGGGGGTGTCTGTGGTGGGTGCGGGCGGTGTCGGGGCTGAGTTCGAGGGCTTCGCCGATGGTGGTCCAGGTGGCGCCGGCTGCGCGGTCGGCGAGGACCGCGCACCGGACGAGTTCGTCCACCAGGTGTCGGAAGTCGGCCGCCGCGGTGCAGTGGGCCCCGGGTAGCGCTCGCTGCGCGCGCGTCGCCTCGGTGAGCAGTTCGTCCAGGGCCAGGACGTGTGCCTGGAGTTCCTGGTTGATCTGGAGCAGGGCCACCCGGGCCGGGATGGTGGCCTCGGCGCGTTGGCGGGCCCGGTAGGCGGCCTGTCGGCAGGTGCGTGGACGCGGGCAGTACCGGCGGCCTCGCCCACCTGGCAGGGCGCCCCCACACCAACTGTCGAGGTACACCTCCCGATACCCAGCCAGGTACATGGGAACGTGCCCACACAGCGAGACGGCTACATAGTGACCAGCCCCTCGTGGAGCCGGCGGCTGTAACCGGGACAATGAACGCATGCCCGAGGAATCGAACCTGCTGTCAGGCCTGTGGCCGCTCGCGCCGTCCGCTGCGACCGGCTGGCTACGGGAGTTGTGCGGTGACGGCCTGACCGGGTTCATGCCGCCGGCGATGCCCGATGCGGTCTGGGTGCTCAACGCCATGTACGAGCACGAGCAGGGACCGACCGACGTGTCGCACCACGAGTACCGGCAGGCGTGTCTGGCGGACGGGAGAATCCAGCCCGACGTCGTCGCGGGCATCGACTTCGAATCCGCGGGCGTCGTCACGGGAGGCGATCTGGGCCGCGCCGAGCACCCCGGCCCTGGCTGGCGGCGGCTGCGCTGGGCGGAACTCGCCCACCGGGCCGGCGACCCCGTCGTGCCCGACGGGCTGCTGCCGTCCCACGGCTGCTTCCCCTCCGTCAAGCGGGAGGGCAGCTGGCCGCTCGGTGTCCTCCCGCCCACCGAGGGCAGCCTGGACCGTGAGACCTGGAACCGGCTGACCGGCATCCTCACCAAGCACAGTCCGGCGGGCACGGACACCCGATGCCTGGCCTACTACAGCCCACTGACGCTCGGGAAGGAGGCCGATTTCGACAACGCACATGTGCGGACGGGCCTCCTCGGCGACGCCGGGGTCCTGTACGACAATCCGGAGGCCCACTTCAGCCCGTCCAACCTGTGGGCCGAGGACCGCTCATGGGTCCTGTGCACCGACTACGACCTGTGGGCCACCAAGGTCGTCGGTCCCCCGGCCCTGATGGAAGCGCTGCTGAACGACTCCGAGATCGAAGCGGTACGACTGGCCTGGGCATCCTGACGAGGAGCGCCACACCGCGCCCGTCTCCAGCCCTGGAACGCGAGCGCTTTCACGTGTACCAGGCTGAGCACATTCACCTGTATGCCGACACGTCCTCTCGATCGCCGAGCGTGCTCACGCCAGCGAGCACACCGAGGAACAGCCCGTTGTTGTTCACGGCCTGGCCGGGGGCTGTGCCGGGTGGTTCCATCACATCGGTGGTGTGACGGAACTCCTCCGCGCGCTGAGTGTGACCTGTTGGTAGTTGTGGGCGTGGAATGGCCGTGTTGGCGTGGTCTCGGCCGACGTGGCCGCGAAGTTCCCCCGCTACCGCGAGCTGTTCCGCGCCAGGGTCCGCGACAACGACCCCGGCCCTCGCCGGCCAGGAGCCGGCCGACCGGACGGTGCACTGGTGGCGCCGCACCTGGCCCGGCCACACCCGGCCCGGTTACCCGCCCGTCGCCCTGGTCGTCACCAACGCCGGACCCGTCGCCCTGGCCAACCAGCAGCAGGCCGTCGCGGACCTGTCCGCCGACTGCTGGCGCGGCCGGTGATGCAGGGAGGTCCGCGACTACAACGACGACGGCTGGCGCGAGTACGACGACGCCGTGCCCATCATCGCGACCACCCTGGAGCTGCTGGCCGAGCACGGGCCGCTCGGGCCGGTGTGGTGGCGCTTCGGCCGCTCGGGCCGGCACTCCCTCGTCGAGGCGCTGGAGAACCCGAACAATCGGGCCGCCTACGACCTGCGCCAGGCCGCCCGCGAGGACGAGGAGCACAAGGCCCACCAGGAGCTGATGGACTCCCTGGTCTGCATCGACTGCGGCGACGTTCCCGAGGAGGAGAGCACCTGGGAGTACGGCTGCCAGGGACAGGTCGAGTGGACCCGCCGCCCGGGTGGCCGCTGCTGGCCCTGCCACCAGGACCGCGAGGAGCGCCTGGAGCGAGAGGCCGAAGAACAGCTGGAGGCCGCCCGCACGGCCAACGCCGCGCTGCGCCCGTGCTGGACGTGCCGGGGCTCGATCGGCGGGAAGCCGGGCTCGGTGCTGGAGCTGACCGGGAAGGCCGGCCCCGACCGGCTGGAGTGCCCGCAGTGCGCCGCCGACCGGGAGAGGAGAAGGACCTGGGGCCGCTGGTGCTGCCCGCCCCGACCCGGCGCGAGCGGGTCACCGCGCTGGTCTCCGCTCCGGAGGATCCGTGGTGGGAGGTGCGGGTGCGGCACGCCGAGCTCTATCCGGTGAAGGACCGCGCCTCGTGAGTGGCGGCACCGGGGCCTGTCGGCGGGGCCGTCAGGTCCCGGCCCCGAGCGCCACCCGCCGCCGGGCCGTCAGGCCCCCGGCCCTGAACGCGGCCGCCGGGCCGCCCGTGTCCGGCGGTTCGGTGCGGGGGTTTTCTCCTGCTGGATGGGTGTAGAAGTTAGTGCAAAACGTAACGTTACGTCGGTAAATACCTTCCGGGGTTCGGGAGTTTCCGGGCCCTGGGCGCGCGGGGGATGCGGTCGTGGCGGGGCGTTCGGGCGGTGGCTTTTCCGGTGTCCCGTGCCGCGTGGTGGTTACGGGATTCGGTGTCAGGGCCGCGTCGTGGGACCGGCTCTCTCGGGGCGTGCGGGCGCCGGGTCTTCCGCGTCCTCACCGAACAGGGCGCGCAGCTCACACGCATCGAATGGACCCGCTGACGAACAGCCAGGAACCTGCAGGCCTTCAAGCTTGCAGGGTTCCTTGCCGCCCGGCCCACGGGCGCCGCGCTGGCCAGCGGTTGGGGTTCGGCCCCACCACCGGGGTCAGCGTGTGGTCGGGTTCCACGGGCGGTCGGGGTCGTCGAGCCACACGGTGCGGGCGCCGGCGGTGGTGACGGTGAGGCCGAACCGCTCGTAGCCGGGTCGGCCGGCCTTCGGCACTCTGCCGTCCACCGCCGGATCGCCGGCCCGTGCCGGCGTTGCGTTCTTGCCTTCTTCGGGGCCGGGAACGGCTGGCGGGCCCGGTGGTGGTCCGGGCCCGCCGGCTGCGGTGATCAGGCGGTGGCTGCGGCCCCGCCGGCGGCCGGAGTGCCGGCCTTGGTGTTCTGGTTCAGCTTGCCGCCGAGGGCGGTCAGGTTGCCGCCGCTGCCGTCTTCGCCGCCGCCGCTGCCGCCTTCGCCGTCTTCGCCGCCGCTGCCCGATGCGGCCTTGACGACGGTGTCGGCCGCGATCTTGGCCATCTTCTCCGCGTGTTCGGTGGCGGTCTGCAGGGCCGCCTGGGCGCGTGCGCCCGCGTCCCTGTCGTTGCTGGCGGCGGCCTCGATGCCCTTGGTGAGCACCTGGCTCATGCTGCTGAGGCCGCTCATGTCGCGGAACAGGTTCGCGGTGGCGATGGCCTGCGCCGTCTGGAGGCCGACCGGGTCGGGCATCGCCATCACCGGCGTGAAGTGCGCCTGGGAGACGCCCATTCCGGCCGCCGTGGTGTCGAGGTTCTGCGCGCGCGAGCCGGCGGCCACCGGGGCGATGTCGGCCGGGGTGATCTGGATGGGCGAGTCCTTCCAGTTCCAGAAGCGGGTGAGGTCGATCTTCTCGGCCGAGTTGGACCGGCCGAGGACGGCCTCGGCGAAGACGCCGTTGGTGGCGATGGCGATCGTGTTGGTCACCGGCGTCCCGAACGTGTTGTCGCCGACCTGGCGGGCCTTGGTCCACTCCTCGCGTTCCTGCTCGCTGGCGAAGTTCCAGCGGAAGCCCAGGTAGTTGCCGGTCGCGGCGATCGGCTTCGGGTCCAGCAGCATGCCGAGCGGGACCGGCTCCGCGGTCGAACCCGCCGGCGTGTAGGAGTAGTTGGCGAGGATACGGCTGAGCGTCAGCTCGTCGGCGTGGGCCCAGACGGCCTGGCTGTAGTGGCGGCGGTTGTCGTTCAGGTGGTCCAGGACCGCCTGCGGCACGCTCGCGCCCCGCACGTGGAAGCCGATGGACGAGAGGTAGACGCGGCTGCCGGACTTCACCGTCGAACCGAACATCCCGCAGATGGCCGAGGCGCCGTCGGCGTCCTCGTTCAGGTCGGGTGCGGCGGTGGTGGTCGCGGCGATGCCGAAGTTGGCCACGCCCGAGGTCATCGTCAGGCGCAGCCCGGCGAGGCCGCCGCGGGCGGCCGTGCCGGACCAGGCGTCGACGGAGATCAGCTTGTCGGCGCCGCCGAAGGTGTAGGAGTCGTGCTGCTGCGTGCCGGTGTCGCCGGTGTCGCCGTAGCGGACGGTGCGGTTCGGGAAGACCACCTGGATGCTGCGGATTCCGGCACCGTCGG
Organism: Kitasatospora sp. NPDC005856; assembly: GCF_040629945.1. NCBI lineage: Bacteria > Bacillati > Actinomycetota > Actinomycetes > Kitasatosporales > Streptomycetaceae > Kitasatospora > Kitasatospora sp. NPDC005856. Next base: position 83,534 of record NZ_JBEXWT010000032.1, read on the forward strand.
ACCAGACGTCGATCCTGGACGCGTAGGAGGAGTCGTCCTTCGGCTGGTCGTCGAAGGCCACCGGTGTCTCCCGTGCCAGGATCCGGGACAGTGTTCCGTTGCTCATCAGCACCCAGTAGTCCCCGTCGGCGGCCGAGGCGATCTCCGCCAGTCCGACGATGTTCTGCAGGCCGCCGGTGGTGGGACGGGCCAGGGTCGTCGTACCGGACGCCATCACGAAGGGCAGGGTCTCGGTGCTGGACTGGGGCTGCACGACGGCCCAGACCGCACCGTCGGGAGTGGTGGACAGGCGTTGCACGCCCTGCCCGTTCCGTTGCACCCAGCCGGTGCCGCTGCGCTCGTACATTACCCCCTGCCGGCAGTACCACACCTTGTCCTTGCCGGTGGTGGCGACATCGTCGGCCACCACGCCCAGGTTCGTCCAGGGGTTGTTCGGGTTCCGCTGGTGGAGGAAGTTGTTGGTACCGACGACGAACAGCGCGTCGTCCGCGCCGTAGGCGATGCGCACCCCCAGGCCTCCCGCCGGGTCGGTTCGCCAGGTCGTCCCGTCGAACTGCACGACCGCGTTGTCGGTGGCCCTGAGCGCCCAGACGCTGTCCTTGCCCGGCGCGATGCGGGTCAGGCCGCCGCTCAGCCCGGTGGTGGGCACCGACTTCCACTGCTGGGTCACCGGATCGAACCGGACCGGGAGGCCGTCGGCCTTGCGGACCCCGTACACGCCCATGGATGAAGCGGCGATGTCGGCCAGCTCTATTCCGGCGAACTCCTGCCTGACCGGCGCCTCCTGCGCCGTGACCGGGTCGAGCTTGCGCACGGCGGTGTCGAAGGGGTTCGCCGCGCGGATCTTCGCCGCCCAGTCGATCGGCGCGACCGAGGCGAGCACCTCCTTGTACCGCTGGAGGCTGGTGTGGTTGAAGGTGAGCTCCTGCAGCGGGATGAACAGGCAGCGTTCCAGCTTGGTGGGCTTGGTCGTCACACTGTAGGTCTGGACGACCTCGTAGTACTGCACCGACATCGCGTGCATGTGGTTGTAGTTGGTGACGACCCGGGTGACGATCTGCTCCTTCTCCGACTGCGACGTCTCGCGCACGACCGTCATGTTCCGGCTGCGGGCCGCGGTCGCCAACTGCTGGGTCCGCGCGCCGATCCGCTGGCTCGCCTCGTTCGCGACCGACCGCACGCCCGTGGAGCGCGACACCGCGGTCACGATGCCCAGGTTCGCCGAATCGCTGCTGCTGCTGCCGACGCCGCCGAGGCCGGGGACCGCGAAGCCGGAGCTGCTGCCGGAGCTGGACGACACACTGAGCCCGAACGCATCGGAGCTGCCGGACTGCTCCTCGCGGGCGATCGCGTTCGCGACCTCGCTGATCGACCGGTTCTGGTCGGTGCTCCCGGACATCGCCTCGTTCTCGGACGCCGTCTCGCTGCCGGTGGCCCTGGTGGTGCGCTGCCAGTCGACGACCGCGACCCGGGTGCTCTCGCCGGGCGCGAGCGCGAGGCTGTGCAGCAGCCTGCCGAGCGTGACGCCCTGGGCCGACCAGCTCTGCTCCGTCGTGACGACCATGCCCTCGGCAGGGCGGTCGTAGAACGGGAGGTTCTCCTCACCGAGGTCGATGGCGCCGGTCAGCTTGCGCGCCGGCTTCGCCCCGGGGATGTCGGTGAGCACCACCGAGCGGTACCGGACGATCTCCACCGGGTAGTTGCCGGTGGTCGGCAGCAGGTCCGTCGGCGTCGGACCGTCGAGTATCGCCCCGCCCGCTGCGGGAGTCGGTGACGAACTGGTCTGGGCCGCCGCTGGATCGGCGGCAGGGGTTCCGGTGCTCGAGGTGCTCATCGCGATTCCCGTCTGCGAAGAAGATGAGGGAGCGGCCAACGCGGCCGTGAGACCGTGGAACGACCTGAAGGTGAACGGTTCCTTCCGGTTGGCTCGAAGCTACACACGCCCGACCACCGTGGCGGCGACCTTTGCCGAACTTGGCCAGAATCAGTGTTCGACGGCAATCACCCTGCCGTTGAGCCGAGGAAGGCGGCTTCGGCCGCCCCGTCGCATGCTGCGCCGGGTGCTTCCGTTACCAGATGGCGGTGACGGAAGTCCGTCGACGGTGCCCGGGCCGCCGGGCCCGGCCGGTTCGCGTCCGGGGCGGCCGGGCCGTCGTCGTGGTGGGTGTGCGCGGTGTTCCAGGCGTTGAGGTAGGTGGTCAGTGCGGTGCGTAGGCGTCGGGTGTGGGGGGTGTCGGGTAGGCGGAGGCGGTGGGCGCGGTGGGCGAGGTCGGCGGTGGCGGCGCGTAGGTGGGGCAGGAGGAGGTCCTCGCCGCGGGCGTGGGCGGACAGGTGTCGCCGCAGCTGGCGGTCGGCGGCCTTCGACAGGCCGGACGCCGGGGCGCCGATGAGGACCTGGGCGGCGGCGAGGAGCTCGGCTGTGGGGCCTGTTCGTCCAGGCGGCGCCAGCGTAGGGCGGCCTGGCGGCAGGCTTGCCCGCAGTACAGGCCCGGGCGGCCGGTGCGGGCCGGGCCGGGCAGCGGCCGCCCGCAGCGGGGGGCCCGCGCACACGGCGGCGCCCTGTCCGTGATGATCCGTCACCGACCCACAGTGACGGAACCGGGCGTGCGCCCGCAAGCCGCTCCGCCGGGCCCGCCGAGGAAGGCGGCTGCAGTCTCCCCGGCCTGTGCTGCGCCGGGTGGTTCCGTCACCGGCGGGTGGTGACGGAAGCCGGGCCCTGACCCCGGATGTTGGACACCAGAGACACTTGGATCTTGATGGTCCCGGTGGACAGGAGTCCCGCACAGATGGTGATGAAGCACTACCCGCCGCAGTTCAAGGTGGACGCGGTCGCGTTGTACCGGTCCCGGCCCGGGGCGACGATCAAGTCGGTCGCCGAGGACCTCGGGGTGAACACCGAGACGTTGCGCAACTGGATTCGTACCGCCGACGGACGCCGCACCGCCTCGCACTCTGCTGCGGGCTCCCTCGCGCCGGCCCCGGACGGGGACACCGTTCAGGTCGAGCTCGCGGCCGCGCGCAAGAGGATCCGCGAGCTGGAGGAGGAGCGTGACATCCTGCGCAAGGCGGCCCGGTATTTCGCAGGGGAGACGCGCTGGTGAACCGCTGCCAGTTCGTTGCCGACCACCAGCGCCGCTACGGCGTCAAGCGGTTGTGCCGGGTCCTGGGCATCGCCCGGTCCAGCTTCTACTACTGGCTCCGCACCGCCCCCGACCGCGCTGCCCGGCAGGCTGCCGACGCCGAGGCCACCGCGCGGATACGCGTAGTCCACGCGGCCTCGGACGGCACCTACGGCGTCCCCCGCGTCACGGCCGAGCTCCGCGACCAGGGCGAGGTCGTGAATCACAAGAAGGTTGCCCGGCTGATGAACGTCGCAGGGATCGCCGGGCTGAGGTTGCGGCGCAAGCACCGCACCACCATCGCGGACCCCGCCGCGGCGAAGGCGCCCGACTTGGTCGGCCGCCACTTCAGCGCCGAGGAGGTGAACACCAAGTACGTCGGCGACATCACGTATCTACCGGTCGGGGGCGGGAAGTTCTGCTACCTCGCGACCGTGATCGACCTGTGCTCGCGCCGCCTGGCCGGCTGGGCGATCGCCGACCACATGCGCGCCGAACTGGTCGTCGACGCCCTGGCCGCCGCCGAGCGGACCCGCGGGAGCCTGCACGGGGCGATCATGCACACCGACCACGGCTCGCAGTACAGCAGCAGGGTCTTCGCGGACTCCTGCCGCCGGGCCGGCGTGACCCAGTCGATGAGCGCCGTCGGGTCCAGCGCGGACAACGCGCTCGCGGAGAGCTTCAACGCGACCTGCAAGCGCGAGACGCTCCAGGGTCGAAACGGCTGGTCAAACGAGCGTGAAGCCCGGCTGGAGCTGTTCCGCTGGCTGCACCGCTACAACACCGTCCGCCGACACAGCAGCCTCGGACACCGCAGTCCCATCGCCTACGAGAACGCGCTCCACGCAACATCAACTACGCTGGCACAAGCCGCATAGCCCCGTGTCCAACATCCGGGGTCAGGGCCCGCCCGTCGACGGCGCCCGGGCCACCCGGCCGGTCTGCGTCCGGGGACGGTGTCGTAGCCTGCCGCGCGCTGTGGGCCGGGTGGTTCCGTGACCAGCTCTTGGTGACGGAACTCAAGGTGTGACCTGTTGTCGCAAGTGGGCGTGGAATGGCCTCTCACCCTGTGTTGTCTGGACCTTTGGTTGGACCTGTCAGCAAGGCGTGCCGCCCGTGCCTCGGTGACTGTGTGTGGTGATGGGTGAGGGTCGGCCGCTGTCGGTCGGGGGGTTGGTCGGGCGGGTGGTCTTTCTGGGTGTGGTTCGTGGTGGTATTTCGGTTCGAGTGTTTTGCCGAATTGGCCGGTGTGGTTTTCTTGGTTCGGGTTGGAATGGTCGGGTGAGGGCTTGTTGGCGGTGGTCGGTGTTCGGTTTCTGCCGGGGCTCGGCCGGGCCGTCCCGGCGCCGCCTCGCCGCTGCTGCTCCTCCGTCGCCGTCCGGGCGCCGCCGGTCGAGGGCATGCCCTCCTGCCGCCTCGCCGCTGCCGCCTCGCCGTCCGGGCCGGTGCTGTTCGTCGTCGCCGTCCGGGTGCTACTGCTCTCCTGCGTTGCCGTCCGGGTGCCGCCGTCCTGGCGCTGGTCCGCCGTTCGGTCCGCCGGCCCTGGTGGCTCCCCGTCTTCCCGGTGCCTGCCTGCCCGTCTGCTGCTGGGCCCTGTCCGCCGTCCGGGCCGTCGCCGCCTTGCTGGGCGCTGGCTGTCGTCCTGGTCGGCCGCCAGGCTGTCCCGCTGTGCCCGGTTCGGCCGTGCTGCCCGTCGTCCCGGGTTGCTGGTCGTCGTCGGGCGGCCGCTGTCCGAGGTGGATGATCGCTGTCCGGAGTGCGGGAGGCGTGCGGTCCATAGGTGGGCCGTGGGGCGTCGTGGGCTGGAGCGTCTGCTCCACGAAGAGGACTGCCCCGTTCTCATCGACGCGCTCGTGGAGCTCGAAGAGGACTACTGAGGCGTCTGCCTCCGCCGCCGTCCGGGTCGCCGGCCTTGGTGGCTTCCCGTCTTCCCGGTGCCCGCCTGCCCACCCTGGCCGCCGTCCGGGGTGGCCGGGCCGGGTTCTCCGGGCCTGCTGCCCTGGGCCGGTGCCGCCGTCCTGGTGCTGCGCCCGTCCTGGTCGTGTCCGCCGGGCGGTGCTGCGGCGGGATGTTCCAGTGGGTGTGGGGTGGCAGGTACTGCTGCCGTCGGGGTGTCTGCCCCGGGCCGGGCTGGCGAGCAGGGGCTCTCCGCCGTGCAGGACGACGCGGGGTGTTGGAACCGTCGGGTTCAGCGGGTGGTGAGCCAGTGGGCGAGGAGGGTGAGGGGCAGGGAGCCGACGCTCGTGGCGGCGCCGAGGAGGGCGCGTGCGGCGAGTGCGCGGGGACCGGGCCAGGCGGGGCGCTTGCGGCGGGGGTCGGGGTCGTTGGCAGGTGTCATCTCGGGCCTCCAGAGGGACGGGGCTGTGCAGCGCGGGGTGCCGGCCTGGGCCGGGTAGCCGCCGGGCAGTTGAAAAAAATGTAGTGTCCTGTCCCATGCGCCACCGCACCCAAACGGGGAACCCCCAAAGCCCCTTCGCACACCAGTGCTGAGCTCCTGACCTGGCATTGCTTGGGCGTGACAGCAGTTCAGAAATCCTTGAACCGGCCTCGGCGAATACGCGGCGCGTGCTGCGGGTTTCCGTACCGCGGGCCGCCGTCCTGGGCGTGTCTGGGTGTGTTGCGGTGCCGCGTTGCACCGGCCGTGCCGGTCCGCCGGCCTCGGCCGTTCCCCGGCGGCCTGGCCCCCGCCCGCCCGCAGCCGCGTCCGGCCCGCTGTCCAGGCCGCCTTCCTGCTCGTCCTGTCCGGTGTTCGGTTTGGTGGTGTTGCTCCAGGGATTGTTCCGTTGACGCCGCGTGGGATTTTCCGGGCGGTCAGACTTGGCGGTCACGGTGTCGGCGGTGAGGGCCGTAGGCCCCTTTCTTGAGTGCCTGAGTTGGATTTAGTCTCGCTGCGCCGTTCGGGGATTTTGGATTGCGCCGTTAAAGGGATCGGGAAGGGAATTAGTATTCTCGTCGTTGGTGTCATCGGATAGAGCCGGGATGGATGGCCGCTGCGAGGTTTCATGTTCGCGTCCCGGCCCGCTCGAAAGCCGCTCGGAAGCCGGTAGGGCAGAGCCGTTCGGCGTTCCTGGAAATGCCGCCGGATGCGCTTCGGATGCCCGCCTGGATTCTGCGGTTGAGGCGCCGTCAGAGGCCGCCGCGCGGGGCGCCCGTGAGGGCCCGCCACGGGGCCGGGGAGGGCCTGAGCCGGACGGGGGGCCCGGAGGTGGCACCCGAGGGCCGAAGGCCCTGCCCCGAGAGCGGCGGATGGGCCGACAGCCCAGCAACCGCAAGGCGGAACCGGCCATCGGCCGGGACCGGGGGAGCGGGCCGGGGGTGGGGTTGTGACTGGTACCCGAAGTCCGCGACACATCGTCAACGCCCGGGGCCGCAGGCCCGGGCCGGCACCCCCTCCCGATCGGGGGAAGGGGCTGCTACCCGAATTTCGCGTCACATCGTCAACGCTCACTCCCGGGCGCAGCCCGGGGAACCCTGCCAGCGGACCGGCCCGTAGGGCCGCTGAAAGGCCACCCCCGGAAGGCGGGAAAGCCGACCGGTTGACGGGCCGTAGGCCCGGGACAATTGCCCCGGGAATGGGCGGAGCGCAGCGACGCCCGACGCCCGCCACCAACCACCCGAGCGTCCCGTGAATTCGCCACCGGCGAATTCCCCCAGCCACCCACTGGCCTGCCGAGGCGCAGCCGAGGCCACACCACGCACGGTGACGGCGTAGCCGGCACCCCCGCACCTGGCGGTGCGTCAGCACCGCCGCAGGGCCGCCAGGCCCTGCGTAAGCCGCAGGCTTCCGCCCCC